>DASWKS010000386.1:0-9293 GCA_036396495.1 Gemmatimonadales bacterium | reverse complement strand
GAGTGATACCGGCGGTGGTTACTCGGCCTGGCGTGACCTGGCGCTGACGCGCTGGTCGGCCGACTGGGCCGCCGAGGCACAGGGCTTCTTGCTCCTGATCCGGAGCATCGACCAGGGGCACTGGTGGCGGGCAGGAAGCTCGCAGGACCGGAGCTGCCTCGTGACCACCCGGCTCGAGGTGGCCGTGGCGCCTGACGCGGACATCGAGCTGAGGCGGCTGACGCTGGGAAACAGCGCGAGTACGGCCCAGCGACTGGAGCTCACCAGCTATGTGGAAGTGGCTTTGAATCACCCAGCCGCCGACGCGGGCCACCCGGCCTTCTCCAAGCTGTTCGTGCAGACGGAGCAGGTTCCGCCCGCCATCCTCCTGGCGCACCGCCGCCCCCGCGGCCCGGAAGAGGCCGCCTCCTGGATGGGTCACAGCCTCTGGATCGAAGGGGACACGATGGTGCCGCTGCAGTTCGAAACCGACCGAGCCCGGTTCATCGGGAGGGGACGCACCCTGGCCGACCCGGCGGCGCTGGATCGAGGCCCCCGGTTTTCGGGAACGGTGGGGAACGTGCTCGACCCGATACTGAGCCTGCGATGTGAGGTAGTGATCGAACCGGGAGAAACGCGACAGTTCGTCTGGTCGCTCGCCGCGGGAGACAGCCGGGAAGCGGTGCTGGCGTTGCTGGATCGCGATCGGGCGGCCGGACCCGACCCGGTCTTCCAGCGCGCGCGTACGGTCATTCTGCCCGGCACCGCCTTCCCGCCCCCGACAACAGGCGGGCGGTTCAGAGCAGCGGCCGAAGCATTCCCGCCGCGGCCGCCGCGGCGTCCCCAGGCGGAGCCGCTGCGCTTTTCTAACGGATGGGGCGGGTTCACCCAGGACGGCAGCGAATACGTTCTTACCCTCGAGTGGGAGAACGATCGTCTGCGGTTGCCCCCTCTGCCGTGGGCCAACGTCGTCGCGAACGAGGTCGCGGGGTTTGTCGCCAGCGAGCGGGGAGCGGGATACACCTGGAGTGAAAACAGTCGCGAGAACCGGCTGACTCCCTGGAGCAACGACCCGGTGTCCGATCCCCATGGCGAGGCGTTGTATCTGCGGGATGAGGAACAGGATGTCTACTGGTCGCCGTTGCCGGGACCGGCGCCCGGACCAGACGGGTATGAAGTGCGCCACGGCTTCGGGTATTCCATCTGGCGGCATTCCAGCATGGGCCTGGAACAGGAGGTCGTCGCGTTCGTCCCGCGCCATGATCCCCTCAAGCTCACCCGGCTCCGCATTCGAAATCCGGGCTCGAAGACCAGGAAGCTCTCGCTGATCGCTTATGTCGAGTGGGTCCTGGGCGGCCTCCGGACGGACACGGCCGGCTCGATCGTGACTCGGCATGATGCCGAAACCGGCGCCATCTTCGCCACCAACCCCGAACGGGTCGAGTGGGCCGGCCGGGTGGCGTTCTTCAGTGTGCTTCGGCCGCGCGAGGTCGGTGAGGCCGAAGTGACGACGGATCGGCGGTCCTTCCTGGGGCCCGGCGGGTCGGTCGCGCGGCCGGCCGCGGTTCTCACAGACGCGCCGCTCGATCACCAGACCGGTGCCGGTCTCGATCCCTGTGCCGCGTTCCGCGCCGGCTTTCATCTGGCGCCGGGGGAACAGGTGGAATTCACCCTGGCGTTAGGCGAGGGGGGGAGTGAGGAAGCCGCCCGCCGCCTGCTCCACCGCTTCCGCGATGCCGCCGCGGTGACCGAGGCCCTCGATGGCATTCGCGCGTTCTGGCGCGATGTCGTCACCCGGGTTCAGGTCAGCACGCCGGTGCCGGCCATCGACCTCATGGTGAACGGGTGGCTCTGCTACCAGAATCTTTCGTGCCGGGTCTGGGCTCGATCGGCCCTGTACCAGTCCGGCGGAGCGTTCGGCTTCCGGGACCAGCTGCAGGACGCCGCGGCCCTGACCCACGCCCTCCCCGAGCTCACCCGGAGCCAGATCCTGCTGCACGCGGCCCATCAGTTCCCCGAGGGCGATGTACTGCACTGGTGGCATCCGCCGTCGAGCAAGGGAATCCGGACCCGCTTCTCGGACGATCTGCTCTGGCTGCCCTACGTGGTGTGCGGCTACCTGCGGCATACCGGGGACCTCGGTCTGCTGGACGAACCGGTTCGGTTTGTCGCGGCCCGAGAGCTGGTGTCGGGCGAAGACGAGGCCTATCTCGAACCTCAGCGGATCAGCCAGAGCACCACTCTCTACGACCACTGCTGCCGTGCCGTGGATCGATCGCTCACCCACGGGGTCCACGGTCTTCCCCTCATGGGCTCGGGCGACTGGAACGACGGGATGAACCGGGTGGGCCGGGAGGGCCGGGGCGAAAGTGTGTGGCTGGGCTTTTTCCTCTATCGGATTCTCGAGGAGTTCACTCCCTGGTGCGAGGGTCGGGGTGATGAAAGCCGGGTCGTTCGCTATCGGGGGTACCAGGCCTCGCTGGCCGAAGCGCTCAACGACGCCGGGTGGGACGGCGAGTGGTATCGCCGGGCGTACTACGACGACGGCTCACCGCTCGGCTCGGCCTCGAGCGACGAATGCCGGATCGATGCCATCGCGCAGGCCTGGGCAGTCATCTCCCGCGCCGCCCCGGCCGACCGCGCCGCCAAGGCACTGGATGCCGCGGACCGCCACCTGGTCGCGCCGGCGGACGGCATCATCCGTCTCCTGACTCCACCCTTCGATCGGACTGCGCACGATCCCGGTTACATCAAGGGCTATCTGCCAGGCGTGCGCGAGAATGGCGGCCAGTACACCCACGGCGCCCTCTGGCTGGTGCGGGCGCTGGCGGAAGCCGGCCGGGTTGACCGCGCCGCCCAACTGCTGGAAATGTTGAGCCCGGTCACCCGGGCGGCGACACCCGAGGCGGTGTCGGTCTATCGGGTCGAACCCTACGTGGTCGCCGCCGATGTCTACGGCGAGACCCCGCATCTGGGCCGGGGCGGCTGGACCTGGTACACCGGATCGGCCGGCTGGATGTTCCGGGTAGCCCTCGAGTCCATTCTCGGAATGACAGTGGATCAGGGGAAGGAAATCGTACTCCGGCCACGGATTCCGGCGGACTGGCCGGGCTACTCAATCCGCTATCGTCTCCCTGACGGCGAGACGGTCTACGATCTGCGGGTGACGCAATCGTCGCCGCGGCCCGGAGCCACCGCCGCCGAAGTCGACGGACGGGCTCTCATGGCTCATGAGGGTGCTGTACGGATTCCGCTGGTGCGGGACGGCACGCTCCATCGGGTGACCGTACGGCTGGGGTCGGATCTGACTGTCGCGCCCGGCGGACTCTGCCCCGCGGCAAGTTGAACAGCATCCACGGATTTCACGGATTTCACGGATGGGCTTTAAGCAGTAGCTGTGCTGTTGTTGGCTTAACAAAAGGCGAAGATGGCTGAGTCAGCCCAGCCGGGAGCCATCCGTGGGAATCCGTGTAATCCGTGGATTGCTTTCAGACCCGTCTTGATGGTGGGTGGGAGGGTATCAGGCGTACAGCACCGCGCCGTTGCTGCGAATGACGTCGGCATAGAAGCGGGCGCTGGCCTTGGGAGTGCGGCGCTGGGTCTCGAAGTCGACGTGGATGAGGCCGAAGCGCTTGCTGTATCCCTCGCTCCACTCGAAGTTGTCGAGCAGGGACCAGGCGAAGTAGCCTCGCAGATCCACTCCCTGCGCCACGGCTTGGGCGGCGGCGCGGAGGTGATCGGCCAAGTAGGCCACCCGGAGTGGATCGTCTACCTGGGGGCCGTTCGCGACCGGCGGGTCATAGAACGCCGCCCCGTTCTCGGTGACAAACAAGGGAAGGGAACCGTACCGCTGACGCACCCAGAGCAGGACATCGGTGAGGCTCTCGGGCCGGACCTCCCAATCCATCGCGGTGTGGGTCTGGCGCGGCTGAGGCACCGTTGCGGCCCGGGTCAGCTCGACGCCGGGGTCGTGCCGGGTGACGGCGCGGGTGTAGTAGTTGATGCCGAGGAAATCGAGCGGCTGCCTGATCAGCTCAAAGTCCCGATCGGGCCAGCCGGGCCAGGCGTCGGCGAACAGCTCACTCAGCTCGGCGGGGTACTCGCCCCGGAACACCGGATCGAGATACTGGCGGTTCATATAGGCGTCGGCTCGGCCGGTCGCCTGGATATCTTCCGCCGAGTCGGACGCCGGGTACTTGGGCTCGAGGTTGACCACCAGGCCGGCTTGACGCCCTCCTTCGGCGCGGATCGCCTGCATCGCGGTCCCGTGAGCCAGCAGCAGATGATGGCTGGCGATGGGAGCCTCGAACCGGCTCTGATGTCCCGGCGCCAGGACCCCATGGAAATACCCACCGTCGGTCACGACCCAGGGCTCGTTGAGCGTCACCCAGTAACTCACCCGGTCACCCAACGCCTCGACCGCCACACGGGCGTAGTCGGCGAACCATTGGGCGATGTCCCGGTTGAGCCACCCGCCCCGGTCATCGAGTGCGGCAGGCAAATCCCAGTGATAGAGCGTGATCATCGACTGGATGCCCTGCTCCAGCAGCAGATCGACCAGCCGGTCGTAGAATCCCAGACCCGCCCGGTTGATCGGGCCGACACCTTCCGGCAGGAGCCGGCCCCACGCCAGGCTGAAGCGGTAGGCTCCCAGTCCCAATTCCTTCATCAGCCCGACGTCTCCGGCATAACGACGATAGTGGTCGCAGGCGATGTCGCCGGTGTCCCCGTTGGCCGTTCGTCCCGGGGTGTGGGAGAAGCGGTGCCAGATGCTCGCGCCGGCGCCGTCCGCCAGGGGCGATCCCTCGATCTGGTAGGCCGACGTCGCCGCTCCCCAGAGGAACCCGGCGGGAAAGCGGATCGGATCATCCATTCAGGTCGAGCTCGGTCATGGCCACGGTCACGTTAGAGGGCGTACGCAAAATCTATCCGGACCGCGGCAAACCCTCTGTCGCGGTACACCAGTTCGACCTGGCGGTGGCCGACGGGGAGTTCGTGGTCCTGGTGGGCCCGTCCGGCTGCGGCAAGAGCACCACCCTCCGGATGATCGCCGGATTGGAGAGCATCTCTGAGGGGACGCTCCGCATCGGCGAGCGAGTGGTGAACGATGTTCCGGCTCGCGACCGCGACATCGCGATGGTATTTCAGAATTACGCGCTGTACCCCCACATGACGGTGCACCAGAACCTGGCGTTCGCACTCACGCTGAGGAAGCTTCCGCGACGCGAGGTGGATGCCCGGGTTCGGGAAACCGCCGACCTGTTGGGGCTCAGAGAGATGCTGGACCGGCGCCCTCGGCAGCTGTCCGGGGGGCAGCGGCAGCGGGTGGCGCTGGGTCGGGCCATCGTCCGGCAACCGCAGGTGTTTCTGTTCGACGAGCCGCTGTCCAACCTCGATGCCAAGCTCCGGGTGCAGATGCGCCGGGAGATCGCCGCGCTGCGCCGGCGGTTAGGCACCACCACCATCTACGTCACCCACGACCAGGTCGAGGCGCTCACCCTGGGCGACCGCATCGTGGTGATGCGCGACGGGCGGGTGCTCCAGGTCGACACTCCATCGGTCATCTATCAGCGCCCCGCCGACACGTTCGTGGCGACATTCATCGGCAGTCCGCCGATGAACCTGCTGCGAGGCCGGCTCGTGAACGGGGTATTCCACCACGAGAGCGGGGACTTCGAGCTTCCGATCCGGGCTCCTGGAGCCCCGGATCAGCCGGTGATCGCCGGTCTCAGGCCGGAAGCGGTGCGACTGGTCCCTCCCGGCGAGGGAGCAGCGGCGGAAGTGAACCTGGTTGAACCGCTGGGCAGTGAAACTCTGGTCACGCTTGGGGCGGGCAGCGTGGTGATCGTTGTCCGGGTGGAAGGAACTACCCCGGTGAAGCTGGGGGACCGGGTCGGAGTGTCGGTTGCGTCCGACGCCGTGCACTGGTTCGACGCGGTTCGGGAGACCCGGATCAGTTGATGATCGGGCCGCCGGGCGCCGGCAAGACCATGCTGGCGCGTCGGCTACCGACCATCCTTCCCGCCCTGACGCTGAACGAGGCCCTCGAGACCACCGCGGTGCATTCGTTGGCGGGATTACTCCCGCCCGGCCGTTCCGCACGCCCCACCATACCATCAGCAATGCGGGCCTCATCGGCGGCGGCTCCACTCCGCGGCCGGGTGAAGTCAGTCTGGCCCAGGGCTGGCGTGTTGTTCCTGGATGTGCTGCCGGAGTTCCGGCGTCACGTGCTGGAGGTGCTACGTCAGCCGCTGGAGGACGGGGTAGTGTGCCTCAGCCGCGCGGCGGTGAGTCTTTCGTATCCTGCCCGGTTCATGTTGGCGGCGGCCATGAACCCGTGTCCCTGCGGCTGGCGGGGGGATCCGACCCGCGAGTGCCATTGCAACCCCTTGGCGATCGAGCGTTATCTGGGCCGGATTTCGGGACCGCTGCTGGACCGGATCGACATTCACCTCGCCGTACCAGCAGTGGCCTGGCAGGACCTGGCGGTGAAAAGTGAGCCGGAAGAGCCGAGTTCCGCGATCCGCGACCGGGTGGAGCAGGCCCGTGCGATTCAGCGGGAGCGATTTCAGGGAAGACCGTCGGTGCGGGCCAACGCGCACATGACCGCGCGGGATATCCGTCACCATTGCCGGCTGCAGCCCGACGCCGAGTCGCTGCTACGCACGGCTATGTCGCGACTGGCGTTATCGGCCCGGGCCTATCACCGAGTCCTCAAAATTGCGCGGACCATCGCCGATCTCGCGGGAGCCGGCGAACTGGAGCCGGCCCATGTCGCGGAAGCGATTCAGTACAGGGCGCTGGATCGGCGGTAAGCGGAATGTAACGTCAATGTAACAAAACTACGCTCCAGAGCGACCCGACGCGCCCCGTGGAAACCATTTGGTGACAAGTAGTTGCGATTCAGGACTTCAATCCGAAGCCATCTCAAACGCAACAAGACCTATCAAGCTTGATAGTATATGGCTGGGAGGGTTCATATGTAGATAAGGAGTCCCCCTCTCTGCCAATATGAGTGAGACACCGAGCTTCTTGGAGTTTAGTGTAGGAGGGTGAGGAAGGCTGTTCCTGTGGTTTACCCCATTGCTGTTGGTGGTGAGAAGACCCATGATGGTGGCATGCCCGAGAAAGCCCAGCGCCGACGGTTCACGGCCGCGTACAAGCTGAAGGTGTTGCAGGAGGCCGCCCAGGCCACGAAGCCCGGGGAGCTCGGGGCGCTGCTCCGGCGCGAGGGGTTGTACAGCTCGCACTTGGCGGCCTGGCGCACGGCGCAGCGGCGGGGCGATCTCGCTGGACCGGGTCGCCGCCGGGGCCCGCCGCGCCGGGCGCCGAATCCACACGCGGCGCGGGTGGCGCAGCTCGAGCGCCAGCTGGCGGCGGCGCTGAAGCGGGCCGAACGGGCCGAGGCCATTGTCGAGATCCAAAAAAAACTCGCGGCGCTCTTCCCGAGCCCGCTCACCCCGAGCGAGCCGTCGTGATGCAGACGATTGCCGAGCGGGGCCCGACGTTAGGCGTGCTGGCGCTGTGCCTCGCGCTCCGGGTGCCCCGGGCCACCTACTACCGGCAGCGCGGCCCGGCGCCGCCGCGCCGGCCCCGCCGGGGCGGGCCGCGGGCGCTGACGCCGGGGGAGCAGCAGCGGGTCCTCGCGGTCTTGCACGAGCCGCGGTTCGCCGATCGGGCGCCGGGCCAGGTCTACGCGACGTTGCTCGACGAAGGCACCTACTACTGCTCCGAACGCACGATGTACCGGCTCCTCGCGACGGCGGGCGAGGTCCGGGAGCGGCGGGATCAGTGCCGGCATCCGCGGTATGCGGCCCCGGAGCTCCTGGCCACCGCGCCGAATCAGCTGTGGAGTTGGGATATTACCAAGTTGCGGGGCCCGGCCAAGTGGACGTCGTACTACCTCTACGTCCTGCTCGACGTGTTCAGCCGCTACGTGGTGGGCTGGCTCCTCGCCCATCGCGAATCGGCGAGCTTGGCCCGGCGCCTGATCGCCGCGACGGTCGCCCGCGAGGACATCGCGCCGGGACAACTCACCGTCCACGCCGATCGGGGCGCCGCCATGATCTCGAAGCCGGTGGCGTTCCTGCTGGCGGACCTCGGGATCACCAAGACCCACTCGCGCCCGCACGTCTCCAACGACAACCCGTATTCCGAGGCCCAGTTCAAGACCCTCAAGTACCACCCGAGCTTCCCGGACCGCTTCGGCTCGTTCGAGCACGGCCGGGCGCACTGCGCCGCATTTTTCCCGTGGTACAACACCGAACACCACCATGCCAGTCTCGGCTGGCATACGCCACGCGATGTCCACCACGGCCACGCGGCGGCCCGCCAGACCCACCGCGCGGCGGTGCTCGCGGCCGCCTACGCGGCCACCCCCGCACGGTTCGTCCGCCACGCCCCTACACCGCCCGCCTTGCCGACCGCGGTGTGGATCAATCAGCCCCGGATCGGGCCCGCGCCCCGGATTGCTCCCGACGCGCCCCCGATCGACGCGCCCAATCGCCCCAGGATCGACGATCGGCAGTCGGGGGGAGACCGCAGTCCCCCCCAGGTGAGGCCATCGCAGCTGGTTGCGGGGGTGACCGTCAATGCCAGCGAGTGGGATGCCGAGGACGATTGCTCAGTAAACTCAGTCCCTCTCGTGTCTCAAACTCCTTGACAGGTTCCGCTCGTCGAGCGTGTGCGCGCGTCCGCCGGGCGCGGCGCGCGAGAGAGCCTCGAGGCGCTGGCCGCGGCGGTGCCCGTGCCGATTGCGGGCATTGCGATCCGCGCGTGCCCCGCGCTTCCGCCGACGACCGAGGAACGGATCGCCGATAATCGCGCGCAGACCCTCGCCGACTCCGTCATGTATCGCGAGGCACTCGCGACCGCAGCCGAGGCGCGTGGCTGGTCCGTGCATTGGTACGACCGCGAGCGCGTGTTTCACGACGCGGCGGCGGCGCTCGGCCGCGAGGACGTCGACGCTTTCCTGCACGCGATGGGCCGATCGATCGGGCCGCCTTGGCAGGCCAAACACAAGCTTGCGGCAGCTGCGGCGCTTGCGGCCACAGGGCGGCCCGCGCTGCCGCCGACCGCCGGATAACATGCACGGCCGAAGGGTATCCATATGACACGACCACAGATTTCAGGCATCTCACCCTTCTTCATCGTGCATGACGCAACGGCAGCACTCTCGTTTTATCGCGACCAGCTTGGATTTGAGATCACTTTTCAGGAGCCCGCTGACGATCCATTCTTTGGCATCGTGTGCAGGGGTGGCGCGATGATCATGCTCAAGGGGGTCGGTGTAGATCCACTCCCTAACTACAAGC
>DASWKS010000385.1:0-3420 GCA_036396495.1 Gemmatimonadales bacterium | reverse complement strand
AGATACCCCATGGCAGGTGCCGGAGATATACCGGAGCGACAGCCGGCCGCTGGATCAGTGGGACCGCTGATAACGGTGGGCTCAGGTCTCTCCCAGCCACGCCACCAGTTTCATCTCCACCGCGATCGGGGTGGGAAGCCGGGTCACTTCCACCGTGGTGCGGGCCGGCCGGGTGCCCCGGAAGTATTCGCCGTAGACCCGATTCAAGGTCGCGAAATCATCCTGCATGTTGGTCAGAAACACCGTGACATCAACCACCTGCTCCAGGCTGGCGCCCGCCTCGTCCAATACGGTCTTGATATTCTCCAGTGTGCTCCGACATTGCCGCTCGAAGTCGTACGCGACGACTTGTCCCTCCGATCCCAACGACACGCCCGGAATCTCGCGGCTGTCCCTCGTGCGAGGACCGATTCCGCTCAGAAAAAGCAGCGGCCCCGCCCGCCGGGCGTGGGGATAGGGACCGACCGGCTCGGGGGCGCGGGAGCTTTCGATCACGGCAGCACGTTCCGGGTTCCAAGTTCCAGGTTCCGAATTGGGTGCGGTGCCGGGTGCGGCGCTGCATGCCGGGTGCCAGGTACCTTCGCAACCTTCCGGCTTGCATGCACGTAACACCCGGCACGTAGCACCGCACGGTGCACCGCACCCGGCACCCGGAACGTGGAACCCGGAACCCTAAAGCTTGACACACACATTCTTCGCCTCGGTGAAGAACCGGATGGCCTCCTCCCCTCCCTCCCGGCCCACCCCGCTCTGTCTCATGCCTCCGAAGGGTACCCGGAGATCTCGCAGCAACCAGCAGTTGACCCATACCGTGCCGCAGGCGATGGACTCCGCCAGCCGGTGGGCCCGGGTCAGGTCGCCGGTCCAGACCGAGGCCGCCAAGCCGTAGCTGCTGTCATTGGCCAGCCTCGTGGCTTCGGCGTCGCCCTCGAACGGGGTCACGGTGACCACCGGTCCGAAGATCTCCTCCTGGTTCACCCGGCACCCCATCCCGAGACCGGCGATCACCGTGGGCGATACAAAGAACCCTTCCCGGCATCGGGGCGGCAGCTCCGGAGGCGGACCTCCGCCGCAGAGGATCGTACCTCCTTCCTGCCGCGCCAGCTCGATGTAACCGAGAATCTTGTCCCGATGCGCGGCCGAGACTACCGCGCCCTGATCGGTGGTCGCGTCCAACGGATCGCCCACCCGCAGGGAGCGGGCCCCGGCAGCGAAGCGCTCGAGGAATGCCTGGTAGAGCGGCCGCTCGACCAGGACCCGAGATCCGCACAGGCAGATCTGGCCCTGATTGGTGAAGCTGGAGCGGAGCACTTCGGGGACTACCCGATCCAGATCCGCATCGGCGAGGACCAGGGTCGGATTCTTTCCCCCCAGTTCCAGGGTGAGCTTCTTGAATTGGGGCGCCGCCGTTCTCGCGATCTCGGCGCCGGTCCTGGTTCCTCCGGTGAAGGAGATGGCCCTGACCAGCGGGTGCGCGACCAGGGCCGCACCGGCTTCCCCGCCGGCTCCCTGCACGATGTTGAGCACTCCCGGCGGCAGGCCGGCCTCGCGGCACAGCGCCCCCAGCATCGCGGCCGTGGACGGGGTCAGCTCGGAGGGCTTGGCCACCGCGGTATTCCCGGTCGCGATCGCGGGCGCGATCTTCCAGGAGAGCAGATACAGCGGAAGGTTCCAGGGCGAGATCAGCCCGGCCACACCGCGAGGTCGCCGCAGGGTGTAGTTGAGCGCCGTCAGATCAGTGGCGTGCGACTCGGTGTGGGTGTGCAGAATGGCGGTAGCGAAGAACCGGAAATTGGCCGAAGCGCGAGGGATGTCGAGCCGTCGGGCGAGCGCGAGCGGCTTGCCGGTGTCGCGCGACTCCGCCTGGGCCAACCCTTCGAGGTCCCGCTCGATCAACTCCGCGATCCGGAGCAGTAGGCGAGACCGCTCCGCCGCCGGGGTGTCGGCCCAGTCGGGGAATGCCGCCCCGGCCGCGTTCACCGCCCGATCGACGTCGGCGGCGTCGCTAGCGGGCACTCGGGCGCTCGGCTGTCCGGTGGCGGGATCGAGCTTGTCGAGATAGCACCCGGACCCAGGGGGCACCAGGTCGCCGTCGATGTAGTTGGGGATCTCGGTCACCGGGGTCAAACTAATACAGAGGCGTTTGTTTTCCGCAGATGCCGCCGATTACGCCGATCGCTCACGAAGCGCTTGAGACTGAGTGCTTTGCTGCCGGGGTCGGACAACAGGCTTGGTAATCGGCGCCATCTGTGAAGCTATCCCGCTGCGCAATCCGCGGACGAATTGGTCAGGGACCCCGGATCCTGATTTGGCGGATCGATGGCAGTATCCGCAGATGCCGCCGATGCGGCCGATGATTCACCTGACGCTTGACTCAACTGACGGCTGCCGAGGTCGAGCAAACCGGCCAACAAGCTTGGTCATCGGTGTGAACTGCAGATGAATTGGTCAGGCGCGCCGGATCGATGCCAGGTGCCGCGACCGGGAACCAGTGCTATGCCGCCCGCAGGCGAATCCGCTCACTCACGTCGTTGAGCGCGGTGCGTACCTCACCAAACTGGTCGGCGGCGGTGCGCAGCACGTCTTCCAGCCCCACCCGGCTGGCGAGCCAGTGATCGGACGCCTCGGCGAAGCCGCGGGTACCGAGCGCGTCATAGTAGGAGAGATCCGGCCCCCCCCGACGATCGCGGCGAGCTTCGATCCAGGCCGGGAAGATTCCGGCGGTCCAGAGGGCGTAGTTGCCGAGGTGCACCAGCACCGTGAATTGCCGGTCGCCCTGGGAGGCGGCGAGATCGGCCAGGATGTCGACCAGGTAGCGGTGCCGGTGATCGTCGATTCGGGCCACGCGCTGGGACCGGTCCCGCAGTCCGAACTCCCGCAGCAACGCGGCGCAGTAGTCGGCCAGCCGGCGGTCGTCGACTCCGCGGGAGAGCAGGGCCTGCCGTACGAGGACATAGAAGAACAGGGAGGCCGAGGGGCCGGCGACGGGCTCGGCCTGCATCCGTTCCGCCAGGGCCGGCCGGTCCAGCAGCTCATCGAGGTCGTCCGCCTCGAGCCACAAGTCCACCTCCTCGCGGGGCACCGGCCCGCCCCAGCTCCAACGGAGCACCAGGGCGACATCCTCCGGCGTCAGGCGGCTGCGGGCATCGGGCTGGATCATCGATCGTTCCCCCGGTCAACACCGGTTGCATAAGCAGTGCCAGGGTCCCACCCAGTGTGGGATGTTTCAATCCGCACTGTCAATATCACACGGCAACCCAAAGTCGTGGATGATCTTGCGGCGGGGGAACCCGCAAAGGATATTGGGACCCTCGACCCCGGACTGGTGCGCGACTCGGTTCCGGGCCACCTCCGTCAGTTCATCCGGCTTGGTCACGACGCCCTTCGGCTGTCCCGGGTTCGTCGTGCATGTATACAGTT
>DASWKS010000384.1:0-1513 GCA_036396495.1 Gemmatimonadales bacterium | reverse complement strand
CCAACGACCACCAAACCGACCGAGAGCGCCAGCATCGCGATCGATAGGAGCTCCTCGGGCAGCGAGATCCCGCGTTCATCCCGGATCAATCGGACGAGCTTGTTCATGGAATCCCCGCCTGAACCGCGCCCAACAGGTTGTACATCGGCATCATGATCGACACGGCGACGAACCCGACCACCAACCCGACCACAATAATCAAGGCCGGCTCCAGCACGGTGGTCATCACTCGCAAGGATCGATCGACCTCCTGCTCATAGAAGTCGGCCACGGTCGCCAGATGGGTGTCGAGAGTCCCGGTCTCTTCGCCCACCCGGGCCAGGTAAGACATCATCGGTGGAAACTGCTTGACCCGGCTCAAGGGCTCGGAGAGACCGCGGCCCTGCAGCGTCTCCTGGCGCACGTTCTCCATTGCCTCCTGCAGAATGAGATTACCGATCGTTTCCTTGCTGAGGGCGAGGGCCTCCGGGAGGGCCAGCCCGGCCTTGATCAAGGCCGAAAGGGTGCGGGAGAGCCGGGCGACCGCACCATGAATGCTGATCTTGCCGAGCAGCGGTACCCGGAGCACAAGCCGGTGCAGCAGCAGGCGGCCGGAGGATCGCCGTGAGAATAGGAAGAGGACCACGCTGAGCACCGCTGCGCCGATCAGCAGGGCCAGTCCATACTCTCCGAAGAAGTTGGTGATCGCGATCAAGAAGCGGGTCGGCCAGGGCAGTTCGGCGCTGAATTCTTCGAAAAGCCGGACCATCGGCGGCAGCGCCACCTTGACCAGGATGGCGACCACAAAGACTGCCAGCACCAGCACGAACAAGGGGTAGGCCATGGCACCCCGAACCTTGGCCAGGGTGACCTGGATCCGTTCTTCATAGTCGGCCAGCTGTCGCATGGCCGGGCCCAGATTCCCGCTGCGCTCGCCGGTCTCGATCATTCGGCAGTACAACTCAGAGAACGCCACCGGGTGCTTGGCCATGGCAGCCGAGAGCGAGGTGCCCATGTGGATCTCGTCCTCGATCTCGCCGAGCACTCGGCGCAGGTATTTGTTGCCGATCTGGGTACCGAGCAGCTGCAGGCCGGCGGTGAGGGCTACTCCGGAATCGACCAGCGTGGCCAGCTGCCGCGAGAACAGGATCACGTCTTTGGGCCGCGGACCCAGCAGGCTGGGGAAGTACTTGGCCAGATCGAGCTGGCGGCGTGTCCGGCTGAGATCGAGGATGGTGAGCTCGCGCTGCCAGAGCGTGCGCTCGGCGGCCTCTTCGCTGGCCACATCGAGCACTCCGCGGCTCTCTTTCCCATCATTGCTCACTGCCAAATATCGGTAGGCCATTTCGATCAGTCCAATGCGAACACGTTGCGGATCACTTCGGCGGGAGTGGTGATCCCTTCTTTGACCTTCATCATGCCGTCCCGCCGCATCGGGGTCATTCCTTGCCGTTCGGCCTCGGATTTGAGTTCAAAAGAACTGGCGCCCTGCAGGAAGAGCCGCTGAGAGGCGTCATTGATCACGAGCAGCTCA
>DASWKS010000383.1:0-9546 GCA_036396495.1 Gemmatimonadales bacterium | reverse complement strand
GCTCAAGCGGCGCAGCTCGCTCGCCACTCTGGTGGGAGCGATACCGGGTGCGCTGCCGGTGGTCGGAGGCTGGGCGGCGGCGAGCGGCCTGCCGGAGCTCGAAGCCTGGGTGCTGTTCGCGATCATGTTCCTGTGGCAGCTGCCCCATTTCCTGGCGCTGGCCTGGATCTATCGCGACGACTACGCCGCCGCCGGGCTCCGGATGCTGTCGGTCGGCGATGTCGAGGGCCGGGCCACCTTCCGTCAGGCGGGTCTGGCCAGCCTGGCGCTGTTGTCGGCCGCGTTGGCGCCCACCCTGGTCGGGATAGCGGGCGCGGCGTACTTCTGGGGCGCCCTGCTGCTCTCCGGCTGGATGGTCTGGGCGGCGATGACCGCCGCGTTCACCCCGTCGGTGGCGCGGGCCCGCCGCCTGTTCCGGGTGTCGGTGGCCTACCTGCCGGCGCTTCTGGTGCTGATGATGATGGACAAGATCCCATGATCCACTTCCACCGGGTCCTGATCGCGACGGCGATCCTGTTCTGTGCCGGCTTTTCGCTCCGCTCGCTGATGGTCTACGGCGCCACCGGAGACTCGCTCTCGCTGGCCCTGTTCGTCGCGTTTCTGATCGCCACCGGGGCCCTGGGCTATTACCTGCTCAACCTCCGAAAGTTCCTCCGCTTATGAGCCACGACGTGCTGTCCCGGGTCATGTTCTGGGTGGGCGCCATGTTCGTCTTTACCCCGATGCTGATCGTCGCCATGGTCATCCTCACCGCCCGTCACCTCCGCAAGAAGCAGCGGGAAGCCGGACCTCAGCCGACCCACTGAAGGGAGTCCCATGCGGCACCACCACTCGGTCCTCAAGGAAGGCGCCGTCGCGGGCATGCTGGGCGCGTTCGCCGTGGCGATCTGGTTCCTGGTGCTGGATGTGTACCAGGGACGGGCCCTGTTCACGCCGAGCGTGCTGGGGCAGATGTTGCTGATGGGGCGCGCCACGCCCGCCACCGACGCGATCGACAGCACCGCCGTGGCGCTCTATACCGTGTTCCACTTCGCCGCCTTCGCGCTGTTCGGGATGTTCGTGACCAAGCTGGTGCACCTGGCCGTCAATGTGCCGGTGATCCGGTTCGGGCTGGTGATGGTGTTCGTGGTCTTCGAGGTGTTCTTCTGGGGCTTCACCTACATGTTCTTTGCCGGGACCCGCGGCCTCTTCCCCCGCGGCGCCATCCTGATCGCCAACACCGCCGCCGCCGTGGTCATGGCCACGTACCTCTGGCGGCGTCACCCCAGTCTCAAACGGGCCCTGCGGCACGAGCCGTTGGGGTTCTAACGGTCAACGGTCAACGCTCAACGGTCAACGGTCAACAGTCTGCTCCACCCGAAAAACCGTAGCCCCGCCAGTCCCGACCGGGACAGCGGGGCTACCTCATCTCGACCAACCGACTGCGAACATCTCCTGACACAGGGTGCGGGGTGACGGTCACCGTTAACTGTTGACCGTTGACCGTTGACTAGACCCTCACATTCGCCGTCTCCCGCAGCCGCCGGCCCAGCGCCGGGTGAGCCAGTTTGACCCGCCAGGCCATTGCCGCGATCCCCAGCACATTGCCCAGGCCGATGGCCCACCAGCCGATGGTTCCCATCACCCACTCGCCCGAGGTGCCCGCCGTGCCGAGGAAAACCCCCTCCGCCACGATGAACGCCAGCAGCCAGATGAGCCACATACTCGGCATCCGCTGCAGCCGCTCGGCGCTCCAGGCGAACGCGATACCCACCATGGCGAACCCGATCAGGTGCACCATGGTGTAGGCGGCGACCACGCCGAACGAGATCCGGACCTGCTCGGGGCTGGAGGCGCCCAGGAACAGGAACGAGCCCAGCGCGGCCGGTGTGTAGAAGGCCTGCCGGGTCAGGGCGTCGAAAACCAGGAACCCCACCGCCACTGCGACCGCGCCGTACAGACCGGTGATCAACCCTTCACTCAACAGGCGGTGGTGCCGCAGCACCTCCGGTCCGAAGTCGGTGGCGGAACGGGTGGCGCGGTGCAGATACGCCATCAGCACCACCCCGCCCAGCAGGTTGGCACCCAGCACGTGCGCGGCCGGCAGTACGTTCAGCACGTCGCCGCCGGTGATCAGCAGCACCAGGTAGTACAGGCCGCTGAGGACACCCACCCCGAACGCCGCACCCAGCAGCACGCTGGGCGCCACCTTGATGGCCGCCAGGAAGATCGCCATCACGGCGCCCAGGAGCGCAAACACGCTGAAGTGGATGACGGTGTACGCCAGAGCCAGCTGCGGACTGGCGAGTGCAGCCACGCTGTCTCCCGCGTCGACCCCGAGGACGGTGCGCGCCAATAGCACCGGGGTGTGAAGCAGCTGGCCCGCGGCCAGATCGACCACGAAGAACCAGAGGGCAACCACGAAGCCGGCAGCCAGTCCGCCGACCATACCATGCAGCACATGCGAGCGCAGGTGTAGCATGCGACGCCTCGCGTTGCGGACCCTTGAGAACTACACCCGCGCGGCGAATGTCGCCAGTCACACGCCTTTGGTCGCTGGCTGGCACTGCACAACATGAAAGCCCCGGCGTCGGGCCGCCGGGGCTTCGGATCGATAAGCGCTGCTGTAGCGGCCTATTTCGAGGCCAGGATGGGCCGACCCGGTTTCGGCCGTTCCCCCTCCGGCAAGGCGCTCAGCCACCCCGGATGCCGCCGGTCCATCGCGTCACCCCAGGCCCGCTCCCGATTCACCAGGACGGTGAGTTGGTCCAGCAGCTCGCGGTAGCGGGTGGCGTCGGCCCGGCTGAGGAAGAAGGTCCGGTCCTCCTCGATCGCGAATCCCTGCTGGTGGGTCAGGAGGAAATCGGCCACCGCGTCGAGGCCGTCGGCGAGCTCCAGCTGCAGCGCAGCATAGGCCTCGATGTCGGTTCGCCAGTCGGAGAACTGGTCCTCCAGCGAGCTGGTCAGACCGTCCAATCCGCTACGTCTCCGCGCCATCGACGCCGCCCGGGCCACCAGCCTGCTCGCCACCGCGTCGCTGTTCGGCACCAGGCTGTCAGCACCACCCCGCAGACGATGAGATACCTGGTGCACGGCACGGATGGACTCCGGCGTCTTGAGGGCCGTACCCCGAAAGCGCTGGCCCAGCCGCTGGGCCTGGAGCCAGTCCTGGCGCTGGCGCACCACCCGCGCGAAGGCGGTTCCGTAGTCGCCCGTCAACTGCTTGACCAGCTCCTGTTCGGCGCGGGATGCCTCCGGAAGCGAGGCCGTGGGGGCAGCACTGGCGCGAGAAGGCGACCAGAAGCGCAGGGCGATGGAGACGGCAATAGCGGCCACGAGGCCGATCGCGGCGAAACGAAGCAGGACGGGAGGCAGGCGCCACGCGCGCAGACCCTTCCGGGGCTTGATGCGTGGCGCCGACAACAGCGCATGACCGGCCGGCAGCCGGCGCAACACCAATTCCGCTTCCCGGTAGGCGGCCACGGTTTCGGCCCGATGCCAGTAGCGATCGTCGTCCACCGCGAACGGAGTTTCGGGATTCACCAGCCCGTCCCGGATCGCTCGAATGAGCGAGGTTACGTCGGGCAGCGAGATGACCGTGCCGGAGTTGTCCTTGAACCGGAATTGCATGAGGCCCCGGGTCGCAAGCGGCGTACCCGCCTGGCGCGGCCTTGGCGCAACACCCATAACGCGTTGCAGGACAACCAGTTCGACCGAGTGCTCGAGCGGAACGTCGGAGGCTTGGGGCGGGGTGATTGGCAACCTGCGCACCTAGTCGCGAGTCACCAGTCGGGGTTGCCGTTTATCGCCGACCGGTTACGGCATCAGATGCACCACACTGAACAACATGATCAGCGCCATCACCAGGACGATCGCGATGATCAGCGGAAGGACGAACAGGCCGCTGAAGATGGTGGCATCCTGCTTGAGGTGCATGTAGAACATCGCCACCAGAGCGAATTTGGCGGCGGAGAGTACCACCAGGATGGGAATGATAAGCGGGCTGACGATCGCCGCGAGACCAGCCGGGCTGCCGCGGCGCGATACCTCGAAGGCGTAGACCTCGAGCGCGGTGAGGACGAACAGCACCACCGCGACCCTGAGATACAGCCCGGCCGTGGGGTGGGTGCGCTCCTTGTGAACGGCGCGGGGATCCATCAAGTCCATAAGCCGGCACTCACCTCATCAGGTAAACGGTGGGGAAGATCACGATCCAGACCACGTCCACGAAGTGCCAGTAGAGGGCGGCCAGCTCCAGGTTGAGCGCCTTCTCGGGCGGCAGCTTGCCCCGGATGGCCAGCACCAGCACGGTGGCCAGCCAGATGACGCCAATGGTCACGTGGGTGCCGTGGAACCCGGTCAAGGTGTAGAAGGTGGAACCGAACAGATTGGTGGTGTAGCCGAGCCCCTTGTGGAAGAAATGGGTGAACTCGTACACCTGCATTCCCACGAAGAAGAGACCACCCAGCACGGTGGCGGTCAGCCAGCCGATCAGCCGGCGGCGGTTCCCGGTCTGGGCGCCATTCAGCGCCATCACCACAAAGAACGAGCTGAACAGCAGGACCGCGGTGCCGACCGTGACCAAAGAGATCTCGAAGATCCCCTCGCACTCCTGCAGCCGGCCGTGCAGCATGCACTGCGAACTTTCATGCGGCAGCGGACCGATCAGGCTCTTGCCCTTGTACACCAGATAGGTGGAGATCAGCGACGCGAAGAAGAGACATTCCGACCCGATGAAGGTCCAGATCGCCAGCTTGCGGGTCTCCAACCCGGTATGGGCCGAGGGCTGTTCCGCGTGATGGATCGTCCCGGCGTGGGCGTGGGCCACTATCCAGATCCTTGCGTAGTCAGGTCAGCCGGTCGGCTCGAAGGCCCACCGGAAGGCACCGAAGAAGAGGATGGCGGCGCCGGCCAGGTTCAGCACCACTCCGCCCGCCATGAAGCCGGTCATGAAGACCAGGATGCCGACCGCGGTCACCAGCGGCCAGTACGACGGATTGGGCAGGTGAATCCCTTTGCCGCTCACCCGGGCCGGCTCGGGCAGCGGACCGCCGGCCTTGCGCTTCCGCCACCACAGCTCATCACGATGCTCCACCGTGGGGATCTCCGCGAAGTTGAATTCCTGGGGCGGAGACGGGATGGACCACTCGAGCGTAGCGGCGTCCCACGGGTCGGCCGGCGCGATCCGGCGGGGCTGCTCCCGCACCGATTTCCAGATGTTGTAGAGCATCACCAGGAACGACAATCCCAGGATCAGGGAGCCGATGGTCTGGGTCAGATTCATCAGGTCGAAGCCCAGTCCGCTGGGATAGGTGTAGACCCGGCGGGGCATTCCGTGCAGCCCGAGGAAGTGCATCGGGAAGAACGTCAGGTTCATCCCCACGAAGGTGAGCCAGAATTGCAGCTTGCCGATCCGGTCGTCGAGCAGCACCCCGAACATCTTGGGGAACCAGAAGTAGGCGCCCGCGATCAGGGCGAAAATGCTGCCCCCGAAGAGGACGTAGTGGAAGTGCGCCACCACGAAGTAGGTGTCGGTCTGCTGCAGATCGGCCGGCGGCGAGGAGTGCATGACGCCCGAGAGCCCGCCGATGATGAACATGGCGACGAAGCCGAGGGCGAAGTACATCGGGGTCTTGAGCCGGAGCGATCCGCCCCAGACGGTCCCGATCCAGTTGAAGATCTTCACCCCGGTGGGCACAGCGATCAGCATGGTGGTGAGCGAGAAGACCGAATCGGCCACCGGGCCCATGCCGGTGGAGAACATGTGGTGGCTCCACACCCCGAAGCCCAGGAACGCGATGAACGCGCCCGAGAACACCATCGCCGCGTAGCCGAAGAGCGGCTTGCGGGAGAACACCGGCAGGATCTCGGACACGATCCCGAAGGCCGGCAGGATCAGGATGTACACCTCGGGATGGCCGAAGATCCAGAACAGGTGCTGCCACAGGGTCGGATCGCCGCCCCCGCCCGGGGTATAGAAGCTGGACCCGAAGGTGCGGTCCGCCATCAGGAAGACCAGCGCCACCGTGATCACCGGGAAGGCCAGCAGCAGCAGCATCTGGGTGATGAGGCTCATCCAGACGAACATCGGCATCCGCATCAACCGCATCCCCGGGGCCCGGAGATTCACGATCGTGACGAAGAAGTTGAGCGCCGCGGCGATCGAAGCGACCCCCAGGATCTGCAGACCGATCACCCAGAAGTCGATGTTGAGCCCGGGCGAATACTGCCGCGACGTGAGGTTGGCGTATCCGAACCAGCCGGCGTTGGGCGCGGCGTTGATCAGGAAGCTGAAGTTCAGGAACAGCCCGCCCAGCAGGAACACCCAGTAGCTGAAGGCGTTGAGCCGGGGGAAGGCCACGTCCCGCGCCCCGATCATGAGCGGGATCAGGAAGTTGAAGAACATGGCCGAGAGCGGCATCACCCCCAGGAAAATCATGGTGGTGCCGTGCATCGTGAACAGCTGGTTGTACAGCTCGGGCGACAGGAAGTCGTTCTCCGGCCGGGCCAGCTGCCAACGGATCAGCAGCGCTTCCAGCCCTCCGATCAGGAAAAACAGGAACGCGGTCGCGCCGTAGAGGATCCCGATCCGTTTGTGATCCACGGTCGTGATCCAGCTCCACAGCCCGGTGTGTCCCGGGGCGGTCGAGTCGGAGTGGTCGAGAACCGAGGTCGCCATGTCGGTAGCGTTTCCTCTACTGATGGGCCCGCAGGTACGCCACCAGGGTGCTGATCTCCGCCTCAGTGAGCGGGCGGGGCAGCTTCATGAGCGACCCTTCCTTGACCGCCTGCGGGTCGCGGAGCCAGGCGGCCAGGTTTTCCGGGGTGTTCGGCAGCATGCCCGCCGCGAGGCGGCGCCGGCTGCCGAAATGGCTCAAGTTGGGTCCCTGGAGCGTGAGCACCCCCGCGGTCGGCGTTCCTACCATCGCGTGGCAGCCGATGCAGCCGGCGGCCAGAAAGGTCTCGCGGCCTTTCGCCTCGATACTGTCCTGCGCGGCCCGGCCCGCCCCCCGGGCGGTGTCCGCCGCCGCGCTGTCGGCCGCCACCACGCCCCGATTGATCAGGGGCGACCCGACCTGGTTCCGTTCGACCCACTGGGCGAACTCATCGGGCGTCTGCACCACCACCAGGGATCCCATCCGGCCGTGCTGCAGCCCGCAGAACTCGGCGCACTGGCCGGTGAACTCGCCCAGCGAATCGGTGGTGAAGAAGAGCGTGGTGTATTTGTTGGGGAAGGCGTCCCGCTTGGCGGACAGCTGCGGCACCCAGAAGGAATGCAGGACGTCGGCCGTGCGGATCTTCATGATCACCGGCCGGCCGGCCGGCACGTGCATTTCGTTGGCCGTGACGATCTGCTGGGCCGGGTAGCGGAACTCCCACCACCACTGGTGCCCGATCACTTCGACTTCGAGCCCGCCTTCCGGGAGCTCCGCCGTCCGAAAGATGGTCCGTACGGTGGGCACCGCGATGAAGGTCAGAATGGCGGCTGGGATGATGGTCCAGACCATCTCCACCACCGTGTTACCGTGCGTCTGGGTCGGCTCGGCATCACCGGGCCGCTGTCGGAACTTGAGGATCGCCACGATCAGGACGCCTTCAACCAGCACGAACACCAGAGTGGCCCAGCGGACGGTGGCGCTGAATACCTCGTCCACCATCTGGGCGAAATCACCCTTCGGGATCAACGTGCTCTGGGGGAAGGGACCACCGCAGGCCGCGAAGAGGGCTACGGTCACGAGCGGGAGCCAGACTCGCCACCCGACCCGCTCTCGAGAACCCGTCCGCAAAATCATTTTCGACGAAACACCTGGTGTCGCAGTGATGGAGACCGGCCGGTCACAGGCGCGGAAGGCTAAATCCGGTGCGGGGTTAGGTCAAGTGAAGAAGAGTGCATGTTGTCCCGTTCCCCGTTCCGGGTGCCAGGAGGTACCAGGTGCGGTGCCGGGTGCGGTGCCGTGGTGCCGTGGTGCCGATCATGCAACTCCGGTCGCTGCGCGAATGTCGACCGATTGCGCCCACGCACGTGACACCGGGCACTCTGCACCGCACCCAAGCACCGCACCAGGCACCCGGAACGCGGAACCCGGAACCTTATTTCGCCATCAGGGCTTCGATCTCACTTGCCTTTCGAGGCACGCCTCCCGACAACAGCTCGTACCCCGTCGCCGTCACCAGCACGTCGTCCTCGATCCGGACCCCAAGCCCTTCCTCCGGCAGGTAAATCCCCGGCTCGACGGTAAAGACCATTCCCGGGGCAAGCGGGATGTCGTAGCGTCCCACGTCGTGAACGTCCATGCCGATGTAATGTCCCAGCCCGTGGATGAAGTAGGCATCGCAGGTACGCGGACCACAGAGTGACCCGGACCGCTCCCGCATGACTCGCCGCGCGATCGCTTCGAGCCGGGCGATGGTCACTCCGGGCCGAATCGAGTCCAGGGCCGCCTGCTGGGCAGCGAGCACCAGATCGTAGACGGCACGCTGGCGATCGGTAAAGCGTCCGGTGGCTGGAATGGTACGGGTCACATCGGCGCTGTAATACCCGAACTCGGCCCCCATATCCATCACGATCAGGTCGCCGGCCTTGAGTTGAGCCCGGCTTTCGTCGTAATGGAGTACCGTGCTGTTGATTCCCGCGCCCACGATGCTGGGGTACCCCAGCCGCTCCGCCCCCAGCCGGCGGAACTCGTACTCGGCCGCGGCCTCGAGCTCATACTCCCAGACGCCGGGCGCCGCCACCCGCATGGCCGCCAGGTGCCCCGCCCCGGATATCGCGATCGCACGGCGCAGCCGGGCCTGCTCGTCGGTGTCTTTGATCACCCGCAAAGCAGCCAGATGCGGGATCAGGTTCTCGGTGCGTGCTACCTGGCCCACCAGGCGCTGCCAGCCCGATCCCGCCAGGCGGGCGGTGTGTTTGAGGAAGAGTGGACCCGAACGCACCGGAGAATCCGCCGCACTGAGCAATGAATCCAGCACCCGATCCCGCTCCTCGACCGACCGCACCGCCCGGGCCGGCAAGCCGGCCACCGCGGCAGACTCAGGCCCGGGACCCAACCGGACTCCCAGCCAGCGTTCCTGGGCGGGATTCCGAGCCGGAAGGAACAATTGCACCTGGTCGGGGCCATTGGCCCGGGCGATCAGCACCAGCCAGGCATCCGGCACCTCCAGCCCGGTGAGGTAGAAGAAGTCGTTGTCCTGCCTGAAGTCGGTATCCTGCGGGTACTCGGCGTCAGGAGGATCGATCGACCGTTCCGACGTCCCCTGCAGCACCGCGATCCCGGTCCCCAGCCGATCCATCAGCGCCTCCCGCCGGGCCGCCAGCCGCTCCGGAGGCACCGGGCCGGCGGGGGAGCCAACCTGGGCCTGAGCCAGAACCGGGAACAGCAGCAGCAGCGCGTGAATACGGTAGGACACGTGGTCTCCCAGCACGGTGAACGGTGAACAGTGAACAGTGAACAGTGAACGGTAAACGGCGGCGGTGGGCCGGAAGGGGCGAATCCGGACGGAGCAAACCGTCTTTCGGGCCGTCTGTCCGTCCCTATTCACTGTTTACGTATCGGGCTGTAGATT
>DASWKS010000382.1:0-2134 GCA_036396495.1 Gemmatimonadales bacterium | reverse complement strand
GGCGCTGACGCCCGGCACGACCTGCTACAACCGGTCGAGCGCCGACTTTCCGCACTACACGTGTGTGAAGGTCACCGACCTGAACGGCACCACCAAGCGGCTGGTCGTGGTCGTGTCCCCCGTCGGCGCCCTGCCGGATTCCGTGATCGTCGACAAGACCAGCGGCAGCCGTTACAACCCCCTGAGCCAATGATCCGGCGTCGCGCGGGGTTCACCCTGATCGAGCTGCTGCTGGCGCTCATTCTCACAACGGTGGTGTCGGGGGTCTTGGTACGGCTGCTGATGGGCGATATGCGTTTCGCCGAGGACCGCGAGGCCTGGCGGACCGCCCGCCAGGCGGCCCGAAGCGGGTTGACGGTACTCACGGCCGATCTCCGCATGTTGGAGACCGGCGCAGGCGTCGAGGCGGCCGCCGCCGGTGGCCAGGACATCACCGTCCGGATCCCCTACGCTTTCGGAGTCCTCTGCTCCACCACCGGCACCAGCTCCACCGTGACGCTGCTTCCGGTGGATTCCCTGATGTTCGCTCAACCGGGGCACTCCGGCTTCGCCTGGCGCGACGATATCCCCAAGACCTACACCTACGTACCGAGCAGCCTGGTGACGCTCGGCGCCCCGAGCGGGCCCTGTACCACCTCGGGCATCACGGTGCTGCCGGGTAGCCGGATCATCATCGTCGACGGATTGGTGCCCGCGACCCTCGTGAAGGGTACCGTCTTCCTCCTGTACCGCCGGATCCGATACCAGTTCAAGCCCTCCGTGATCATGCCCGGCCAGACCGCGCTCTGGCGGACCCTCTTATCCTCGGGCACCACCGAAGAGGTGGCCGCGCCGTTCGACGCCGGCGCCCGCTTCCGCTTCTACGTGGGTAGCGGGACGGACCCTCAGAACGCGGTGCCATCGCCCTTGTCCGACATCAGCGGTCTGGAGCTGGCCTTCGATGGCCGCAGCGACCGGACCCCACGCGCCACCAGCGGGCCCAAGGTGGTGCAGTTCTCCACCGCGGTCTTCTTCCAGAATCAGACCCAATGATCAAAGACGGTTTGTCCTCACCGATGGGTAACCGCCGGGGCGCCACCCTCCCCCTGGTTATCCTCTTTCTGGTCCTGCTCTCGATGAGCGCACTCGGGGGCATCAGCCGGGTAGCCACCGAGCGTCGCACCGGCGGCAACATCCGGGCTGAGGTGGATGCGTTCACCCTGGCCCAGGCGGGCCTCGACCGGTACCTCTCGACCGTGACCGACCCGCCCCCCGCCAGCCTCGACACCACCATCACCGACGTGTTCGGCGGGAACGTCAGCGTCTCGGTCCGGCGGCTCCGCGACATCGGCAGCGGTGTCCCGGCCCTCTACGTGGTGCGTGCCACTGCGACCCACACCGCCGCGAGGCGCTACGACGCCAGGACGCCGGCCGCGGTTCGCAGCGTGGCCCAGTTTGCCCTGTGGGAGACCATGCGGGTTCCGGGAGCCTGGACCGCTCTCGGCGGGATCAACAAAAGCGGCGGATCGGGCACCCTCGCCGGAGCGGATCAGTGTGGAGTGGAGCCGCCGGTGTCCGGCGTGGCGGTCCCGATCACGGCGGCCGACGGGGGGCCCGGCTACGACCAGGCCGGTGGCACCTCAGTGCCCACCGGCATACCACCGATTTCCTACCCGGACCCGACCCCACAGGAGTTCGCGAACAACCCGCTGATCAATATCGACTGGGACGGCATCGTGAACGGTGGTGCCATGACCTTCGACTACAACCTCACGAGCACCACGGGCTGGCCTGCCAGCTTTACGTCCTGGCCGTCCATCTACGTCAACAACACCGCCGAACTCAGTTTGAGCCCCGTCCAGTCGGGAAGCGGGCTGCTGGTCGTGCGCCGGGACCTCAAACTCGATGGCGCGTTCTCCTGGAATGGAGTCATCCTGGTCGGAGGCAAGCTGACCAGCAGCGGCACCACCTCTGTCTATGGCGGCCTCATCACCGGTCTCAACCTCAAACTGGGTGAAGCAGTCCAAACCAGCGACCTGGGCAACGGCACCAAGTTCATCCAGTACAACAGCTGCCATGTCAACAACGCCCTGGACAAGTTCGGCACCCTGAACGTGCTCCGGAACGCCTGGGTCGATAATTGGCCCATCTACTG
>DASWKS010000381.1:0-13809 GCA_036396495.1 Gemmatimonadales bacterium | reverse complement strand
GGGCGACCATGATCATCGCCGTCAGGGGCTGGCGACGCCTGCCCGACATGGTCAAGGGGTCGGCCATCGCAGCCCGCGCCGGCCTGCTGGGCTCGTCGCTCTTGTTCGCCTCGGTGCTGGTGACATGGGTGGAGGGTGACGTCATGAGTCCCCGCGATGGGGTCACCTTTCCGACGGTTGCTACTCCCGCTTGAGCGCCATCGAGGGTTCGATCCGCGCGGCCTTGAGCGCCGGGACCAGGCAGGCGAGGAGCGCCGTGAGGCCCAGCACCAGCGGCGCGACCGCAAAGACGACTGGATCGGTGGGACCCACTTCGTAGAGCAGACCCTGCATGAACCGGGCGAGGCCGAACGCGACGACCAGGCCGGCCAGGATGCCGAGCCCGGCCAGGCGAGCCCCCTCGCGCACGATCATCCTCACCACCGCGTTCCGTCGCGCGCCGACGGCCATCCGCACCGCGATCTCGCGGGTGCGCCGTTCCACCCCGTACGCGATCAATCCGTAGGTGCCCACCGCCCCCAGCACCAGGGCCAGCAACCCGAATCCGATCAGGAGCAGGCAGGCCGAACGGGGAGCCGCCACCGAGCGTTCGATCAGCCGCTCCATGGCCTCGGCGTCACTGACCGGTACGTCGGGCGAAAGAGCGGTGACGGTGGCCCGGATGGCGGACAGCGCACGGCGCGGATCTCCAGTGGCCCGGGCTACGACCGTTACCGAGACTTCCGGGTCCTGCTCGAAGGGGATGTAAATAGTGGGCAGGGGATTCTCTCGCAGATCGTTGTTCCGCACATCGGCCGCGACGCCGACCACCGTCATCCACCCGGGCCAGGGATACCGAATCCGGCCGCCGATGATCTCGCGACCGGCCCAGAAGCGGCGCAGCGCGGTCTCGCTGACGATGGCCACCCGCGGCGAGGTCGCATGATCTTCGCCGCTGAACCCCCGCCCCTTGCGAAGCGGAATCCCCATCGCGCGGAACAGCTCGGGCGAGACCTTGCGTACCTCGAACAGATCGAGCCGGTTCGGATCCGTGGTCCAGCCGTCGATCCACATCGCCATGACCCGGTTGGTCTGGTCGAACGGGAGCTGGGTGGTGATGGCGGCCGTCTCGATTCCCGGCGCGGTCCCGAGTCCCTCGAGCAGCTGCCGGTAGTAGGCCCTCGCTGCTTCCTCCTCGGGGAGGCGAGCCTGAGCCGGACTTACCCGGGCCGTGGCAATGCGGGCCGTCTCGAAGCCCGGATCCACGTCGAGCAGCAGGGAAAGGCTTCGCACCAGGAGACCGGCTCCGACCGCGAGCACCACCGCCAGCGCGATCTGGGCGCTCACCAGGAAGCCGGCGAGCCGTCGGGGGTGGCTGCCCGCCGTGGATCGGTCGCCTGCCAGGGTCGCTTGCGCATCGGTCCGGGCCAGCCGCAACGCGGGCAGGAGACCAAAGGCCAGGGCGGTCAGGAAAGTGAGAAGGACGGTGAATCCCAGCGTGGTGCCGTCGAGGGATACGTCGGCCAGTCGAGGAGTCGACGCGGGAAGCAACCGTATGAGAGCTCGTGTCCCCGCCACCGCTAGCGCGAGCGCACCGGCTCCTCCGATCGCGGCCAGCACGCCGCACTCTACCAGGAGCTGGCGGGTGAGCCGTCTGGTCCCGGCGCCAAGCGTCGCGCGAATGGCCAGCTCGCGCTCGCGGGCGGTGCCGCGTACCAGCAGCAGATTGGCCACATTGGCGCAGGCGATGAGCAGCACCAGGCCGACCGCACCCAACAGCACCCCCAGCAGCCTGCGGCTGTCTGCCACGAGGTGATCCTGCAGCGAGTTCACAGTGATGCCGCGAGTGTAATCCTGGTCGGGCCGCCAGATCGGGTTTTCCAGCCGTAACGCCGCGGCGATGGTTTCGACCTCGGCGCGGGCCTGCTCCGGGGTCACTGCCGGCGCGAGCCGCGCGATGAGGTGGTGGCCGTACGCTCCCCAGAACGGGCCGGCGTCCTTCTCATCGAGTGTGAGGGGGACCCAGAGCCGGGTCTCGGGTCCGGGGAACCCGAACTCGCGCGGCGCCACACCGATCACAGTCCAGCGAACCCCCTCGAGCTCGATGGTCCGGCCGGCGATCGATGGATCCGCCCCGAACCGGTCGCGCCAGAGCCCGAAACTCAGAACCGCCACCGGCTCGGTGCCGGGCAAGTCTTCCCCGGGGCGGAAGAAACGGCCCGAGGCGGGCGACACGCCGAGGAGGCTGAAGAAATCCGCACTCACCAACGCCGTAACGACCCGCAGTGGGTCGCCGTCCCCGCTCAGGCTCATGCCGTATGCGGGCAGGTAGGCGGCCACGCGCTCGAAGCTGCGGGCGCGATCGCGAATCCGGGTGAATTCGGCGCGGGAGTGGCCTTCGCCCCACACCTTCACCAGCCGTTCCGGGTCGGGATAGGGCAACGGCTGGAGCAGTACCGTATTGACGACGCTGAAGATGGCCGTGTTCGCTCCGATTCCGAGGCCCAACGTGATCACGGCCACCAGGGTGAAGATGGGAGAGCGCCGGAGCATCCGGACCGCGTAGCGCAGATCGCCGGCCAGGTCATGCAGTCCCCGAACCCCGCGGGCATCGCGCCCCTCTTCGCGGTAACGCTCGACTCCACCGAAGCTCACCCGAGCCTGCCGCACGGCTTGGGGCGCTGAAAGGCCGGAACGCATCTCCGCCTCGGCCTCCATGTCCAGGTGAAAGCGCATCTCCTCGTCCATGGCGTCATCCAGGCGGCGCGACCCAAAGAGGGCGCGGAGGCGGCGGAGCAGCTGGGAAGGCGTGATCATGATCGCTCAGGTCGCCTTGAGGACCAGATTCACGGCGCCCGAATAGACCCGCCACGCCTCGGTCTCCTGTGCCAGCCGCCGCCGGCCGGCCGGGCTCAGCTGATAGAACTTGGCCCGGCGGCCCTCGGTCGAGATGCCCCACTCTGCGGTCACCAGGCCTCGGTCCTCCAGGCGGTAGAGCGCGGGATAGAGCGACCCCTGTTGCACCTGCAGCACGTCCTTCGAGGTCTCGCGGATCCGGCGCGAGACGGCCCAGCCGTGCAGCGGCCCCTGCGCCAGGGTCTTGAGGATGAGAAGATCGAGGGTGCCCTGCTGCAGCTCGGGGGGACCGGCCATGCCACGCTCCTGATGCCTAGACGGACGACAACAAGATGCACTGCTTGTTGTAGACCGTCAACAGCAACACTGCAGGACTACGGTCTTAAGGGCTTTTAGAGAGGACCAAGTAACTGCGAGGGGTGAGGGGTGGAGGTGGAGCAGCAGGTCCGCAGAGATCCTGCCGCCACCCTCATCCCTCACCCTTCGCAGTTACGTAGTCTTAAGTCCTTAGACCTTAGTCCTTCAGTGTGACTTGCCGACTCGGACGCTTGAACCGTTCCAGATACTGTAGATCGTCCTCGTCGGTGCGGATCACGTAGACAGTTCCCTGGCCGAACCCCACCACCCGGCTCCGAGGCCGCAGGGTGACTTCGCCCTGCTTGCGGCCCCGATCGTCGAAGACGTCGTACAGCGGGCTGGGCTCGCTCGCCGGCCGCAGCCGGTTGACCCAGACATCGCCTTCCGGGGTCACGAGCACCGCATTGTTTCCGCTGAAGGCCGGCTTGGTTTCGGGAAACCTGGTGTCCTGCGGATTGTTCTGAATGTTGGGCGGCGGAGCGGCCCGGCCTCCGCCCCCGAAGGTGGCGATCACCGGCCGAGCCCGGGACTGCTGGTCGAGGTATTGCTTCTTGTCGGCCTCGGTGACCTTGATGGGTGTGTAGGGGATCACCGGCCCGACGGTCCGGTTGGCGCCGCCGACCCAGGTGACCCGGTACGGCTCCGGCGTGACGATGGCGATCCGGCCATCAGCGGCGACCGACCATCCGACTTGCTTCGCCCAGGCCGCCCCGCCGCCCATGCGGACCATCATGGTTCCTCGTCCCCCGACGTCGCGCTGAATCTGGGGACGCATCGCGTCGGTGAGCGGCAACCAGGTCATGGTGTCGATCTGGCTCGTGCCTGGCGCCCAGCGGAGCAGCGGCACCGAATCCACCGGTTTGCCGTCAGCATCCGGGAGGGCCGCGCCCTGGAAGTAGAGGTTACCCTTGGCGTCCGAGGCCTGCGGATTGAACAGGCCTGTCATCATCATCCGTCGTCCTTCGCCCTGGTTTCCCGACGGGGCCGAGGGGGTCGGTACCGAGATCGCCTTGCCGATCTTGCCGTCGGGAGCGATGGGGAGCAACCGCCGGTTGCCCAAATCGGCGAGCAGGGCGCCGCCATCGGGGGTGGGAAACAAGCTCATTGGGATCAGGTACTCTTCCGGCCCCCGACCTTCCCGCCCGATCTTGAGGGCGGTTCCGCTCCGGAAATCAAGGATGTGGACCACCTTGTCGATCGCATCCGCCACCACCACCCGGCCGTCGGCCAGCTCCCGGACCGATCGCAGGCTGGTGTAGGGCTCGGCGAATTCGGCGTCAGGCTTGGTGAGCGCGAGCTTCTGCTGGGCAGCGATAGGGACCGCGACCGAACCGAGCCCGATGACCAGTGAAAGGCGTTTCAGCATGGCATTGTCCGGCGCAAGGGTTACCACAGCTTGATGCGGGCCGCTCCAGAAAGGTCGCAAGCTTGTGGGGGAGTGACCGCCCCCAATCCCGCTCCCGCCTCCCCTCTCCCAGCTCCCCGCTCCCTGCTCCCTGCTCCCTGCTCCCTGCCCCCTGCCTACGGTTGGGGTCCGTAGAGAGACTCGTATCGGGCCTGGTTGTACAGCACCCGCCGCACGTAGTCGCGGGTCTCGACATAGGGGATCCGCTCGAGAAACACTTCCGGATCGGAAGTGCCGGCACGGGTCAGCCAGCGGTTCACCGGGGTGGGGCCGGCGTTGTAGGCCGCGAGGGCCGATTCCAGCAGGCCGCCGCAGGCCTGCTGCCGTTCGGCGAAGTGGAGCAACCCGAAATGCAGATTCACATCCGGCTGGTAGAGCAGCACCGGATCCCATTCCGGCAGTCCTTCCCGCCGGGCGTAGACGGCACCGACGCTGGGCAGCACCTGCATCAGTCCCCGGGCGTCGGCCCGGGACCGGGCGGCCGGATCGAAGAGCGATTCCTGGCGGATCAGTCCGGCGATGAGGAAGGGGGGGAGGGACACCGCGCGGGCTTCGTCTTCCAGGACCTCCCGCGCCGGCAACGGGTACAGCAGCCGGAGCAGCTCATCGTCGTACCCGGCACCCCGATCGACCGCCCGTTGCGCCAGTCGCAGGGCGCGGGCGGCATGTCCCTCGCCCAGGAGGGCACGACCGGTTTCCAGCAGCGCCGCGCTACTGCCCGGCATGCGCTGGAGCCGGTCGAACTCCTGGCGCGACTCGAAATCGAGGCCCAGCTGGCGCAGTCTTTCGGCCCGGAGCAGGCCTTCGCTCAGGCTGGTGTCGCTGCCGCTCAATGCCTTGCCGGGCACCGAGGTCCATGCCGGCACACCCAGCCGGCGTGAAGCCGGCACCGCGTAATACGACTGGGGGAAGCGGGTGACCAGCTGACCCCAGCGGCCCCGGGCCCGGGCCGTGTCACCAGCGGATTCCCAGGCCCGCCCGGCCCAGTACCACCCGGCGGTCGATTCCCCAGATCCTGGCCGACTGTCCGTCACGGCTTCGAACAGCTTGGCGGCCACCACGTACTGTCCCTGGAGATAGGTGATCAGCGCCGCCTGGAACGCCGATCGGTCGCCGTGGATGGTTGCGGGAAATCGGCGGGCGACGGCGTGGAACTGGCCCAGGGCCAGCGAGTCGGCCCCATCGTCGACCAGTGCATCGGCGACCAGCCATCCCGCGGTGGCGGCCCAGATGCTGTCGTTAGGAAAGGAGTCGCGTACCCGCCGCAGCGCGGCGAGTCCCTGGGCCTCGCCTGCCACCCGAAAGAGACTTCGGGCTCGATGGTAGCGGGCTTCGGCCCGACGGCTGCGATCGCGCACCCGGTCGAACTGGCCGATCGCCTCACGGTGCCGGCCCAGGCGCGCGAGCACGGTCCCGTAGGTGATACGATCCCCGTCGGTGATGATTCCCGGCCCACCGGAGCGGGCGAAGCCGCGGGCCGCCCGCTGCAGCTCCCCGGCGGCCGCAGCGCGGCGAGCCGCTACGATTTCGTCGGTCAGCGGCAGCGGCGCGAAAGACCGATCGAGCAGGTCGACTGCGGCTCCGACGTCGGCGATCGGAAGCTGGGGCAGGAGTTTCACCAGCTCGCGCCGTAGCTGCCGGCGGGAGGCGTTGTCTCCGGCGAGAGCGATCCGGAGCCGGATGGCCGAGAGCCGGGCGCCGATCTGGTCGTAGATCCGCGCTGCCGCAGCGAAATCGCTGGTTCGTTCGCGGGCGAGGGCTTCGGTCCACGGGATGCGGCTCTGGGCCGCCGGAGTTCGGACCTGGGCGTACAGCGCGGAACGAGAGCCGCTGTCGGCCAGCACTCCGGCAGCGCGCAGTTTCAGCCAGTCGGCTACCGCGGGAAGATTGGCGGCGGCACGCAGGTACGCCACGCCGGCGCTGTCGTAGCGTCCGGCCCGATCATGGGCTCGCCCCAACGTTACCAGCCGCTCGCCCCGCCGCTCCGCGCTTACCGCGACCAGAACCGCGAAGCGTGCGTGATCGGCGGCGCCCGGATCGCCCCGCTCCACCATGGCCCGTGCCAGCAGGGCTCGGCCTTCGCCTTCCGATTCGACGTCGAGCCACGATTGCCCCATCAGGAGCCGGATGACCGTGGCCCATCCCTCCCATCCCGCGGCCGCGCGGGCCGCAGTCAGCAGCGTAATCGGGGTTCGGGTAATGGGTGTCTCGAGCAAGGGAGCGATGGTCCGGGTGGCCTTCCACGGCCTGCCGTCGGCCAGGGCACGCTCCGCGGCGGCATGAAGAGAATCGACCACCGAGCCGATGGCTCCCGCGGGCTGTGCGCCCAGCGGGCTTGCCGACAGCAGGAACAACAGAAACGGAACGACGAAGCGCATCGTGAAAGCAGAGCCGTCTGGAACGGGTCGTCCGCAGATTACGCAGACGACCCGGATGAAAACAACCTCTTGCGGAGGTCAGAGGGAGGAGGGGGCCCCCCTCCCCACCATCCCCAGTCTTCCCTGAAATGAAAACGGGGCCGATCCCCCGGCCCCGTATCCCCACCAGTGTCGTCCGTCCCGTGTCATGCGGCCCTGGCAGGAGATCCCCCGCCGCTCTCATGCCGGGGGTACACTTGCGGCAATTCCCGGCGGAGCAGCACGGTGCCGGCCTGGGGCCCGATGATCGTCTCGTCCCGGGGCATCAGGACTCTTCCCAGGGACCGGCCTCGCTCGTCGTACAACTCGTAGGCCACGACTCTTTCGTTTTCGCAACGCATCACCATCGGTACCCCCGGCTGATCCGCCATCTCGACCTGCGTCCTTCCGCCACGCATTCAGTGTGATGCTCTCATACAGGAAAGGGTTGCAAACGGACGGACGGGCGGGCCGACGGCCGGACGGCCGGTGGCGTGTTTCGCAAATGGAACGCTGACGGTCCGTCGGTCCGTCAGTCCGTCGGTCCGTCAGGCCGTCAGGCCGTCCGAATGTGAAACGCTGCGCCGGCCCGCAGCGTATGGCCGAGATTATGGACAGCATACTCCGCGACCTCCGGTTCGCGCTGCGGTCCCTGCGCCGGAGTCCGGGCCTGGTGGCCATCGCGACGCTTTCGCTGGCTCTGGGCATCGCCGTGAACGTCACGATTTTCGCGGCGGTCGACATCCTCCTGTTTCGGCCCCTCCCCTTCCAGGAACCGGATCGGCTGGTGCACCTGTGGTCCACCAATCCTTCGCGGGGCTGGGACCAGACCAGCATCTCTCTGGCGGACTTCCGCGACTGGCGAGAGCAGAGCCGGACCATGACCCTGGTGGCCTACCGGCGTGCCAGCTTCAACCTCTCGGACGACACCGAAGAGCCGATCCGGGCCAGCGGGGCGCGAGTGAGTCCCGGCTTCTTCACCGTGCTCGGCGCGCGTCCCGCCCTGGGACGCGGGTTCGGGCTGGAAGAGGAGCAACCCGGCAAGGACGGCGTCGTGGTGCTGTCCGATCTGTTCTGGCGCGATCGATTCGAGGCCGATCCGGGGATCATCGGCCGCACCATCCGGCTGGACGGTCAGATGGTGACTGTGGTGGGGGTCATGGAGGCCGGGTTCGACTTTCCGGAAAACGCGATCGACATGTGGATCACCCTGCCGCTCATCGAGGAAGACCGCGACAGTCGCTACCTGCGGGTGCTGGGGCGGCTGACGCCGGGGGTCTCGATCGAAGCGGCCCAGGCTGAGCTGGACGGCATCACCCGCTCGCTCGCGACGACCTATCCGGCCAGCAACAAAGGTATGGGCGGTCAGGTGATCCGGTTGCACGACGAGGTGGTGGAGCCGGAGGCCCGTCAGGCCGGCGTGATCTGCCTGGTGGCAGTCTTCTTCGTGCTGATGATCGCCTGTGCCAACGTGGCGAACCTGCTGCTGGCCCGCGGCGCGGCGCGATCGCGCGAGTTGTCGGTTCGCGCCGCGCTCGGCGCCGGACGGGGTCGGCTGGTGCGCGAGCTGTTGGCAGAGAGCCTGGTGCTCGCGGCGATCGGCTGCGCGCTGGGAGTGGTCGCGTCGTTCTGGGGTATCGGCCTGTTCCGCTCGATCATGCCGAGCGATTTCCCGCGGGTCGACCTGTTGGCGATCGACGGGCCGGTCCTGCTGTACGCCATCCTGGTCGGCGGTCTGGCCGGCCTGGCGTTCGGGACCGCGCCCGCGCTGCAGGTGACCGGCGTCGGGCTGTCCAGCGCGCTGGCGGAGGGTGGCCGGGGCGGTTCCACCGGTCTCAAGCACCGCCGGCTGCGTACCGCGTTCGTCATCGGCGAAGTAGCGTTGGCCCAGGTGCTGCTGATCTCGGCGGGCCTCATGATCAAGGGCGCGTGGCGGCTCCAAAACACCGAGCCGGGGTTCGAGCCGCGCCAGGTGCTGGCGTTTGGTCTGACCCTCGGCGACCGGGAATACACCGACACGCTGCGAGTGACGGCCCTGCAGGAGACCATCCTGGCTCGGCTGCGTGAGTTGCCCGGGGTCGAAGCGGCCAGCGGCATCACCCAGCTCCCGATGTCGGGCGGGAGCGGCACCTATTACATGGTCGAAGGGGCGCCGCCGCCACCGGAAGGCGAGCGACCGGTGGTACAGCAGCGAGGCGTGTTCCCGGGGATCGTCCCCGCGCTGGGCCTGTCATTGGTGCGGGGTAGAGACGTGGCCGCTACCGATCGCCGCGGTACCACGCCGGTGACTCTGGTCAACGAAGCGTTCGCGAAACGGCACTGGCCCGATGGCGATCCTCTGGGACAGCGCATCACTTTCTTCGGCGCCACCTGGGAAATTGTGGGAGTGGTCACCGACGTGCGCGAATTCGGTGCCGACGACCCGGCCCCACCCATAGTGTACTATCCCGCCCTGCAACGGACGGCCCGCTCACCCCAGCTGATCCTGCGTAGCTCGGGAGATCCGGCGGCCCTGGCGGGACCGGTCCGCGAAGCGCTGGGCGCGTTGGCGCCCAACCTGCCTATCTACGCGGTTCGCACCCTGGAGGAACACATCCAGGAGCAGAACACCGGCAACACCATCATGCCCAAGCTGCTCAGCACGTTCGGCGCCCTGGCGCTGCTGCTGGCGCTGCTGGGGGTCTATGGCGTGATGGCCTACACCGTGACCCAGCGTGAGCGGGAGCTGGGGATCCGCCGCGTGCTCGGGGCCCAGGTGAAGGACATCTCGTGGCTGGTGTTGGGGCACGGGCTGCGGCTGGCGGGCATCGGCGCGGTCATCGGGCTTCTGATCGCCTTGGGTGTGACCCGGTCTCTGAGCACGTTCCTGCTGGGAGTCAGTGCGTTTGATCCAGTGGTCTTCGCTGGCGTCACCGTGTCGCTGGTAGCCGCGACGGTCGCGGCCAGCACCCTGCCGGCCAAGCGGGCCACGGCGGTGGATCCGGGAGTGGCCCTGAGAGCGGAATAAACAGACCAGTACTGAGTACTCAGTACTCAGTAGTCAGTTGGAGTATATTCTCGCCCTACCCGACATCCCGGATCCCTTCGTGCGCACTCTGCTCCGCCTCGCTGGCGCGGTGCTGTGTCTTGGCGCCCCGCTCTCGCTTTTCGCCCAGACCATCGACACCACCGTCTATGCCTCGCTCCGCTGGCGCAACACCGGCCCATTGCGGGGTGGGCGCTCGGTGGCCGCGGCCGGCTCGCAGGCCCGACCCAACGAGTACTGGATGGGCACCACCGGCGGCGGCGTCTTCAAGACCACCGACGGCGGCGAGAGCTGGACCCCGGTGAGTGACCGCCATTTCGGGGGCACCATCGGGGCCATCGCGGTGGCGGAGTCGAACCCCGACATCGTCTACGTGGGCGGGGGTGAGTTTCCCATCCGCGGCAACACATCGCACGGGGACGGGGTGTACAAGACGACCGACGGCGGGCGCAGCTGGAGCTACCTGGGGCTGGTCGAGACCCGCCACATCGGCAAGATCCGGGTTCATCCCCGCAACCCCGACGTGGTCTACGTCGCGGCGCTGGGCCAGGTGTTCGGCCCCAGTCCCGAGCGCGGCATCTTCAAATCCACCGATGGCGGCCGCAACTGGCGGCGGGTGCTGTTCCGCAACGACTCCACCGGCGCGGTGGACCTCTCGATGGATCCCAACAACCCCGACGTGCTCTACGCCGGCCTGTGGCAGGCCCATCGCCGACCCTGGCAGCTGGTGAGCGGTGGGGCCGGGAGCGGCCTCTTCAAATCCACCGATGGGGGCGAGCACTGGACCGAGATCACCCGCAATCCGGGGCTGCCTCCCCGCGGCCTGGTCGGCAACGTGGGCATCAGCGTGTCACCGGCCCAGGCCTCGCGGGTGTATGCCTTGATCGAACACGACTCCGGTGGGGTATTCCGGAGCGATGACGGCGGCGCCACCTGGATCAAGGTCAACACCGAGCGGCGGTTGCGGCAGCGGGCCTGGTACTACACCCGGATCTACGCCGATACCCGGGATCCCAACACCGTGTACGTGAGCAACGTGCAGTTCCTCAAGTCCACCGACGGAGGCCGGAGCTGGACTCCGCTCCGCGCTCCCCACGGCGACAGCCATGATCTGTGGATCGCGCCGGAGAACAACCAGCGGATGATCGAGTCCAACGATGGGGGCTCGAACGTCACCCGGGACGGCGGCCGCAGCTGGACCGCCCAGGACTACCTGACGGCCCAGTTCTACCACGTTACCACCACCAACCACTTCCCCTACCGGATCTGCGGCGCCCAACAGGACAACAGCACGGTCTGCGGCACCAGCCGGCCGACCCCTCCCTTCAGGGTCGGCCCGGTGAGCGATCACGGCGTGGCGGATTGGTACGATGCTGGCGGGGGCGAATCGGGCTACATCGCGGTGCGGCCGGACGATCCCGACATCATTTTCGCCGGCAGCTACGGCGGCCTGCTCACCCGGAAGGACGCGCGCACCGGATTCGAGCGAAACATCAATGCGTGGCCGATGAACCCAATGGGCCATTCGGCCGGCGATCTCAAGTACCGGTTTCAGTGGACCTTCCCCATCATGATCTCGCCCCACGATCCCAACGTCCTGTACGTGGGGGCCAACGTGCTTTTCCGGAGCACCAACGAGGGCGACTCGTTCGAGGCCATCAGCCCGGACCTCACCCGGAATGACCCCAGCACCCTGGGCCCGTCAGGCGGCCCCATCACCAGGGACCAGACCAGCGTCGAATACTACGGAACCATCTTCACCATCTCCGAATCGCCGGTGGAGCGGGGTGTGATCTGGGTCGGGACTGATGACGGGCTGGTCCAGGTGACCCGTGACGGCGGGAAGACCTGGGCCAACGTCACTCCACCCGATGCGCGCGAGTGGACCCGGATCTCGATCATCGACGCGTCGCCTCACCAGAAGGGGGCCGCGTATGTCGCCGGGAACCGCTACCAGATGAACGATTTCAGGCCTTATCTGTGGAGGACCACCGACTACGGGAAGAACTGGACCCCGATCGTCTCGGGGATCAGGCCGACCGATTTCACCCGCGTCATCCGGGAAGATCCGGAGCGGGCCGGCCTGCTGTTCGCCGGCACCGAACGGGGGGTGTGGGTCTCCTTCAACGACGGGGCCGCCTGGCAGTCACTGCAACTGAATCTTCCGCCGGTTCCGATCCACGACCTCGCCGTCAGGGCCGGCGATGTCGTCCTCGGCTCGCACGGCCGGTCCTTCTTCATTCTCGACGACATCTCGGTGCTGCGCCAGCTCGGCGCCGACAAAACCGAGAGGGAGGCGCACCTGTTCGAGCCCCGTGCCGCCTATGCCGCCCTGGGCGGGGCCCAGATCAGTTACTGGCTCAAGCGTGGAGCCCAGCGGGTGAAGCTCGAGTTCCTCGACGCCAAGGGCGCCGTGATTCGTGAGTTCACCAGTGACTCCATCGTCACTGGCCGTCCGGCGCCTTCCCGGGAGGCGGAGCAGGCGCGGCTCGACAGTCTGCGCAATCTGGGCGTGCTGCCCGCCACTGCCCGCCCACTCGCGCCGCCCGCCGCGGCGCCCCAGCCGACGGGAGGGTTCAGCGGACCGCCGCCGCCGCAGCGACTTCCCAATGCCCAGGGGCTCAACCGGTTCACCTGGAATCTGCGGTATCCCGATGCGAGCCGATTCGAGGGCCTGATCATGTGGGCCGCCGGAACGGCGGGGCCGATCGCGCCGCCGGGCACCTATTCGGCGCGGCTCACGGTCGGGGACAAGACCGAAACGGTTCCGCTCCAACTCCTCAAGGACCCCCGGTCCAAGGCGAGCGATGCCGATCTGCAGGAGCGGTTTGCGCTGGCGCTCGAGATCCGGGACAAGACGACGGAGGCCAACGATGCGGTCAGAACCATCCGCAATGTGAAGGGGCAGCTCACCCAGCGCCAAAAGGAAGCCGGCTCTCGCGCCGGCGCGGTGGAGCGGCTGGCGCGTCCCTTCACGACCGAGCTGTCTGCGATCGAAGCCGAGATATACCAGGTGCGGAACGAGAGCTCGCAAGACCCGCTCAATTTTCCGATCCGGCTCAATAACAAGATCGCCGCGCTCGCGGGCGTGGTCGGCAGCGCGGAGGCCAAACCGACCCAGCAAACCCGGGAAGTGTTCCGGATTCTGTCCGATTCGCTGGCGATCCAGACCGGTCGGTTGAAGCGGTCCCTCGATAGCTCTCTGCCGCCCATCAACCGGGAGCTGGAGCGGCTCGGCCTCAAGGCGATTGTGCCGAGCACCGCTGAGTTGGCGCGCGAGGAACGCCCGTGACCTCAGGGCGGTTGAGCCGGTGGCTCGCCGTGGCTCTGGCGGCCTGCGGTGGGGGCGAGCGGCAGGAATACCCCACGGCCGAGTTCCCCTACCCGGCCGACACCGTGCTGGTGCCGTACGTCAATGTGCCGGTGGCGGCCTGGCTGGGCGGGGTGCGCTGGGTGGTCGTCTCCAACGAATTCAACGAAGCCGCCCTGGTTGATTTCCAGGGCGGCCGCCGCCCCCTGGGAGGCGAGGGCGACGCCGAAATCCGTAATCCGTTCGGGGTGTTCGCCTCGGCGGACACCGGCTGGGTCACGGATTGGGCGATGCGCCGCTCCACCCGCTGGACCTCGGTCGGGAGCCCGGCCGGGATGATGCCGGCGCCCGAGGCACTGCGGGGCGCGCTCCCCAGCGCTCGGGACGCGGCCGGCCAGCTCTACTTCGAGATCCGTCCCGAACCGGGCCGCGACGGCAGCGGTAACCGGGACTCCGCCTCGGTGGTGCGGATGAGCGGAGA
>DASWKS010000380.1:0-5926 GCA_036396495.1 Gemmatimonadales bacterium | reverse complement strand
CTACCAACGGGAGGGCGTGATAGGCAACGAACGCCTCCCGGCTCACCAGCCACTCGCGGAGAAAGTGATGGGCCTGAGTGAGATCGGTAATTGTGTACGGCCGCTGCTCTAGCGCGGCCCGACCAGCGATCCCTTGGCCGGGACGAAGGGTAGTCCGCTCGATCTCGCGGGACCGGAAGCCTCGGCCCGCGGCGTACTCGAGCATCTGGGAGTGCGGATTGAGGAGCAGGATGTCGGCCGCGTCAACCGCAAGCTGGGCCGTCACCTCGTGAAGCACGGTCTTGAGCGCCACATTGACGTCGCTGCTGCCGATGATGGCAAGATCGATCTCGCGCAGAGCCTTGAGGTTGCTGAGCTGGCGCTCCTTCTCTCGCTCAGCCTGTTTTCTCGCAGTGATATCAATGGAAAGGACGAGGACGCCTTCCGGCACCGGCTGAATACTGAGCTCGAACCATCCGGTGGTGCCGTCCGAATACGTGAACTCATTTTCAAAGGCGACCGGTCTCTGCTCCTGCATGCAACGGCGAAGCGCCGCGAACACCGGAGTGGCCTCGATGCCCGGATAGGCTTCCATCATCGTGCGACTCAGTAATTCCTCCTGAGTCTTCTTGCCTTGTCTGCAGACCGCATCGTTGACGTACAGGTATCGCCAATCAGCGCCGATGATCTGGCAGCCTTCGAGCATTTGGTCGAGCGTGCGGCGGTGACGCTCGATGGTTTGCCATGTGGGCGCATTCGCCGCCTCCGGCTCGTTTGCGTTCCGCAGGATGCAGAGCGTGAATGATTCGTCCTCAACGAAAATCGGTCTCGACCGGATTTCGACCCGGAACTCACGGCCGCTTTTCCGGCGAGCCGAGCACGAGCACCCGACGCCGTTCGAACCCAAGCTCTGGGTCACATGCCCAGGGTGGGTGAACTGGCCAAGGAGTCCCCTATTGAATGCGGGAACGATGGTATGAAACGGTCGCGCCGTGAGCTCGCCGGGATGGTATCCAAAGAGGCTATGGGCGAGCGGGTTAGCGAGCCGAATGGTCACAGAGCGATCCAGCACGAGCGCCGGATCGGGGAGCGCCTCAAGGAATTCGCTTAGAGCAGGTTGGGACGTTTGCATCCAAATGCTTTCTGCAACTCCGCCGGTCTCCTGAGCGGCGGTATCTCGCCGCCTGGAGCTAAGCTCATCAGTCACGAACCTGCAACGGCTTTCAGGACTGGGCTTTAAGTTCCTCTCGGTACTGATGAGTTCTGCAAAGGGTAGCAAGCGATGTGCCAGGGATTGAGCGGAGTCCTGAGGGGGCCTGAAAAACTGGCCTCTGGTTCGGCAACCATGCGGGTTCGACTCTCGCCTCGGGCACTAATGGTCGAAGACGGTCGAAGGCGGTCGAAATCAGTCGAAGGCGGGGTGTAACCGGCTTCGACCACTTCGACCGCCTTCGACCACCTTCGACTAGTGGTTATGCCCCGCCATCGTCTCCCGCTTCACCCGCAGATAGTGTAAGGCATCCTGGACGTAGAGCGGATCGTTCTTTTCCGCCGCGGGCCAGGCCGCGCCTTTCTCCGGGACGAACAACCCGCCGATCACACCCATCCCGCCCGCTTCCACCGGCGCCACGGTGGTGTTGTCGTAGTGCACCGTGACCCGATACCGGCGATCGGGCCGGATTGGCAGGCCCACTTTGAACCAGCCATACAGCTTCCCAACCGGAATCGCGGTCACGTTCCGCTCGGCGTCGAGCACTGGTGAGGCCGACCACAGTACCTTGCCGCTCTCCACTTCGATCAGCTCGATCAGCGTTCCCATCTCATGCATGTGCCCGCCCAACGCCACGATCTTTCCCGGAATGCTGGGGCGCGCTTCGTAGGAACGGCTGGACTTCCCCGGCGGCAGGGCGAAGGACTTATCTCCCACCGGGAACGCCACGTCCAGCTGCCAGGTGTAACCATGGAAGACCGGGTACCACTTGTTGCCCGGCACGTAGCTCAGCACCAGCCGGACCCGCGCGTCGGCATAGTCGGTCTCGGTCGGGTTGTGGAGCATGGCGCTCGCCACCACCAGATCGCCCTGCTTCATCGGCACGCCGAAGAAGAACCGGGGCAGCCTCTGGGCCCCGGTTTCCTTGCCCGCGGCCAGGATCCGGCGCGAGATCGGCAGAAACAGCTCCCGGTTGTTGGGATCGATCAAGTTGAAGTGATGGATGAGCTCGGACGGCAATTGCCTGCCTTCGCTGTCCACCACCTCCACCCGGAACCCGTAGAGCGACACGTCCAGCGGGATCTCGGCCCTGACCACCGGCGGGTAACCACCCCCACCGCCATGGTGCCCGGTGTGGGCCGGGAGGGGGATGCCGGGGAGCTCGATGACGATCTCCCGGACCTTTTCATTGACCGACACCTTCGCCGGGGGCAGTGAAGCGAGGTCGGGCGACAGGGTGTCGGCCGGAGCAAGGAGGGCCAGAACTCCGGCCGTGAAGACGAGGGTCGACATGGGCGCAAGTTAGGTGATCCCAACGGGTTTCTCAATGCGCCTCACCGGGTTACTTTGACCTCTTCGCGGTCATCAACCCGGGCCCCTCCATGTTGAGCACCAAGGTCGTCGCTGCGGCACCCGCGGGTCATACGACCCCGCTGCTCGCCCTGCTCGTGACCGAGACCGGGCTGCCCGCGTCACTCCGGCCGGTGGATCAGCAGACCGGGGGTGCCATCGGACGCCTCTACGGTGCCGGCGATTTCCGGGGCAAGACCGATGAGACCGCCCTCTTCTATCCTGAGGGGCCCGCGGCCCGGGTGCTCCTGGTGGGGATCGGGCGGGCGGCAGCGGATCGCCATGCGGTCCGGCGCGGCGCCGCGGTCGCCTCCAAGCGGGCACGCACCGTCGGGGTCGAGCGACTGTCGATCGCGATCGCGGCCGAGGCGTCGACCCTGCCGACCACGGACCTGGCCCAGGTGATCACCGAAGGGCTGGTCCAGGGCGCCTGGTTCTTCGACGGCATGAAGCAGCCGCCCGCTCCCGAGGACAACCGCCCCAAGCTCGCCGGCGCCGAGCTCCTGTTCGCCAACCAGACGGCGGAAGCCGAGGCCGGGCATCGGACCGGCGAAGCCATCGGGGCCGCGCACGCCGCCGCTCGCGATCTCCAGATTCTCCCCGGCAACGTCTGCACCCCCTGCTACGTCGGCGACACCGCCGAGGCGCTGGGACGTCAGCACGGATTCAAAGTGACCGTGCTGGACCGGGACGCGCTCAAGACCGAGGGCATGGGGGCGTTGCTGGCCGTGGCGCAGGGCAGTGCCGAGGAGCCCCGTTTCATCGTGCTGGAATACAAGGGGAACGGCAGCCCGCCGGTGGTGCTGATCGGGAAGGGCATCACGTTCGACAGCGGCGGCATATCCATCAAGCCGGCCGACCGGATGGAGGACATGAAGTACGACATGTCGGGCGCGGCGGCGGTACTGGGCACCTTCGAAATGCTGGGACGGCTCAAGCCCAAGCTGCACGTGATCGGACTGATTCCCTCCTGTGAGAACATGCCGTCCGCCACCGCCTACAAGCCAGGCGACGTGGTCAAGGCCCATTCCGGCAAGACTATCGAAGTGGTGAATACCGACGCCGAGGGGCGGGTGATCCTGGCGGATGCGCTTTCCTATGCCCGCCGTTTCAAGCCCGCCTGTGTGCTGGACGCGGCGACGCTCACCGGCGCCGTGGTCATTGCCCTGGGCCACGCCGCCACCGGTCTCATGGGCACCGATGTGGCGTTGCTCAACGAGCTGCGCGAGGCGGGCGAGAAGAGCGGTGAGCGGGTCTGGGAGCTGCCGCTCTGGGACGACTACCGCGATCTCATCAAGTCCGATATCGCCGACGTCAAGAACAGTGGCGGGCGTCCGGCGGGCACCATTACCGGAGCCTGGTTCCTGCGCGAGTTCGCCGACGGCTATCCCTGGGCTCACCTCGACATCGCGGGGACCGCCTACTCCGACCGGGATATGCCGTCGATGGTGAAGGGACCCACCGGGGTCGGCGCGCGGTTGTTCTCGGAGTTCGTCCTGGCGCGTGCCTAAGGACGGACGGGCGGGCCGACGGACCGACGGTCGGTTCTGGCGCTGGTCGTTGGCGGCGTGCGTCTGCCTCGCACCAGGCAGTCTCTCGGCACAGGTCGACACGGCCCGGGCCGACACCACCCGGGCGCCGGCCGATACCATCGACGCCTACCAGATGCTGGTCGCCGGCCAGGAAGACGCCCAGACGCTGGCTCGCAAGTTTCCCCGCAGCGGCCTGGAGCGGTTGCTGCCTCCGTTCGGCAGGATAGTCCTGCCCCGCGATTCCATCGACTTCATCAACGGCGAGACCCTAGGGGACGTGCTGGCCACGATTCCCGGGATCTATCTCTGGCGGGGCGGCTGGATCGGCAGCCCGGAGGTGCCCAACTACTTCGGCCGGGGGGCGACTTCGGTGGAGTACATCGTCGACGGCATCCCCTGGGTGGCGATGGGCCCCGACAGCCTGGCGCTCGATCCCAGCTTTCTCCCTATCGGCCTGATCGACCGCATCGAGCTGGAGCCGCTGCCCGGGTTGCTGCGGGTTCACCTGATGCTTCGCAACCACGACGTGCTGGCCCCCCGAACCCGCGTGGTGGTGGCGCGCGGGACCCAGGATCAGGCCCGCTACGAGGGGCTGATCGAGAAGCGGTTTCGATCGGGATTCGGGTTCGGGCTGGGGGCCGAGTACAGCGTTCGCGATGCCCCGAACCAAGCCTCCGGTGATTTCAGCAATTCGATCGGGTGGATCCAGACCGATTGGGTACCGTCGCGGAACTTCGGCGTGCAGCTCCGCTATCTGCTCCACGCGCCCGATCGGACCCGCACTCTCACTCGCACCGAGCCGGCCGATACCCTCATTCGTCCGGTCAACGGGACGCGGGGCGACTTCACCGCGCGGGTGTTTCTGGGTGGGAGCAACGAAGGGCGGCTGGGACCCCGAGCGGATCTGAGCTTCACCAACACCACCTGGGCCAGCGACTCGCTCAACCAGGACCGGTGGCAGGCGGGCCTGGTGTTGTCCAACCGCAGCCGCACCACCAGTCTGGAAGCCTCGGCCTTCCTCGGGTCTCGCTGGACTCGGATGGACACCCGCGTGATCGCGGGCTGGTCGCCGAGCGGGCTGGTGAGCACGTCGGTGGAAGGTGCCTACCAGCGCTACCAATCGGAACGCGACGGACGCTGGCTCGCCGTGCGGGCCGGACTGGCGTTGCCGCTCCGGTTTACCGTCGCCGGAACCTGGCGGCTGGGCGATTTCGTCGACCACCCCAGTGTGCTCACCGACCGGGACCAGCGAATCTCCGATCGCCAGCTGTCGCTTACCTTCGAACCGTTCCGGGCCTTCAGCGCTCACGCCAGCTACACCCGGCTGGCGGCGTTTCGTCCCACCGGGATGTGGGCCTTCGCCCAGATCGATTCGATCGCTCCCAACGAGCCCACGCAGTGGATGGTGCTGGGGGGACGGCTGTCGCCCAGGCAATGGCTCACCGTCTCCGGGTGGTATCATCACCCGATCGACAGTCTCGTCGAAGGGACGCCGCCGAACCATTCCCTGGTGGAGCTGGCCATCCGATCGAAGTTCCTGCGGACCTTTCCCAGCGGGATCTTCGACATCAAGCTCGCCGCCACGGTGGAGAACTGGGGGACGGGCGTCATCGGACGGGACTTCGAGGGGAATCCCGTGACGCTCAAGGGCTCGACCATCTTCCGGGCCCTGGCGCAAATGCAGCTTGCCGGCGTGATCGTCTACTTCGACCGCTCCAACCTGCTCAACACCGACCTGCCCTTCGTCCCCGGCCTCCCGATTCCGAGCAATGTGTATTCGTTCGGGATCCGATGGGGGTTTCTGAACTAGCGAACCTGAGTCTGGCGGTCGGGCGGACTGGCGGGCAGGCGGGCG
>DASWKS010000379.1:0-6896 GCA_036396495.1 Gemmatimonadales bacterium | reverse complement strand
TGGGCCGGACGATGATGCCGGAGGTATACACCAAGACGCCGGAAAAGACCCTCGAGGGTTACGTGGACTTCTTGCTCCGGGGGCTCGGAGTGGAGAAGAGCTCCGCAACCGTTCGGCAGGAGCGTGCGTCATGATCCGGATGCGACTGCTGCTTTCCGGCACGCTGGTCGGGCTGGCCGCGCCGCTCGCGGCCCAGCAGGTTCGCCCGCTCTCGCTCGAGGACGCGCTGGGGCTGGCGATCCCGGCCAGCGAAACCCTGGAGCTGGCTCGCGCCGCCGTGTCACGGGCCCGGGGCGAACATGTCCGCGCGGCGGCCGGCCGCTGGCCCGAGTTCAATGCCACGCTGGGATACACCCGATTGCTCAAGTCCCAATTCGAGGGCTTCTCGTTCGGCGACTCGGTCGGGACCGGCGAGGAGGGATCCGATCAGCTGCCGTTCGGCCAGAAGAACACCTTCAACCTGGGCCTCAATGTGTCGTGGCCGCTGTTCAGCGGCGGGCGGGTTTCCGGGCAGGTGCAGGCCGCCGACGCGTCCCGTCGTCGGGCCGACATGGGACTCACCAGCGCCCAGGCCCAGGTGACGCTGGAGGTGGTGCAGGCCTACTACAACGCGGCCGCCGCTGACTACAACGTGCGGATCGGCGAGATCCTGCTGCAGCAGGCGGACACCACTCTGCGCCAGACCGAGCTGCGCCGCTCGGCGGGGACCCAGCCGGAGTTCGACTTGCTGCGGGCCCGGGTCGCCCGAGGCAATGCCCGCACGGTGCTCATCGCGCGGCAGGTGGAGCGGGACGTCTCGTATCTGGACCTGCGGCGGTTGCTCGGCATCCCGATGGATCAGCCGGTGACGCTCACCACCTCGCTGGTGGATACCGCATCGGCGGCGCAGGTGCCCACGCTCATGCGGATCCTCTCCACGCCCACCGATACGGCGATCGAGCGCCGCATCGTGGTGCGTCAAGCAGCCGAGGCGGTGACGGCGGAGGAGGGTCTGGCCCGGGCCACCAAGTCCGACCGCTGGCCCCAGTTGGTGGTGAACTCGGCGTACGGGCGAGTGGGGTACCCGGGGAACATCGATCCATTCGCGCCCCAGTACTTCACCAACTGGGATGTCTCGGTCGGGATCCGGTTTCCGGTCTTCACCGGCGGCCGGCTCCGGGGCAACCGGATGGTCGCCGATGCCGGAGTGCAGGACGCGCGCCTCCGGTTGCGGCAGGTCACCGAGCTGGCCCAGGTCGATACTCGAAGCGCGCTGGCCCAGCTGGGGGCTGCCGAGGCCGCGTGGCAGGCGAGCGAAGGCACGGTCGAGCAGGCTCGGCGGGCCTATGAGATCGCGCAGTTGCGCTACACCGAGGGACTCTCCACCCAGGTCGAGCTGTTGGACGCCCGTCAGGCACAGGCGCAGGCGGAATCGCTCCGTCTGGAAGCGGCTCGGTCGCTGGGAATTGCCCGGGTCCGGGTGGCTCTGTTGCCGGCTTTGCCGGTGGCGGCCACGGTGGGCTTCACGACGACAGGGAGCCTGCCACTACCAGCAAGCACCAGGCAGACTGGGACCAGCACTACCAGTACGGGAACGACGCCATGATGTCCTTCGATCGAATCGCATTGCTCACCGTAGCCGGCGCCGCGGCCTTCACCTCGGCCTGCGGCAACCGCTCCAAGGCGGAATCCGCTCCCGAAGCCGTCGCCGTCACAGTGAGTCCGGACAACATCAAGGTCCTGGACTCGGTCGAGCTCCAGAGCGGACCGGCCATCTCGGGTGATCTGAGCCCGGAGCGGGCCGCGACCATTCGCGCCGAGGTCGGCGCCAGCGTCCGAACCGTGAAGGTCGAGGAGGGTCAACGGGTCCGCCCCGGTCAGCTGCTGGCGACGCTCGATGAAACCGCGATTGCGGAGCGCTATCGGTCGGCCAAGAGCCGGGTGACGGCGACGGAGAACTCGGCGGCGGTGGCCCGGCGGGAAGCGGAACGTGCCAAGCGGCTGCTGCAAGGCGGCGCGGTGGCGGAGCGCGACGTGGAGCTGGCTGAACGCGCGCGCTGGACCGCGGAGGCCGAGCTGGACGACGCGAAGGCCGCGCTGGCCTCGGCCGAGCGAGAGTGGCAGCGGACCCAGCTCCGGGCGCCGATCGCCGGCATCGTGAGTATGCGGAAGGTGAGCGTGGGCGACGTGGTCCAGGTGGGAGACCAGCTGTTCGAGGTGGTCGACCCCGCCAGCATGCAGCTCGAAGCGGCGGTCCCGGTCTCGGCGCTCGGCGCCTTGAAAGTCGGTTCGGAGGTGGAGTTCGAGGTCTCCGGGTACGAAGGCCAGAAGTTCACGGGCCGGATCAAGCGGATCAATCCGGCCGTGGACCCCGGCACCCGTCAGGTGCGCATCGTCGTGTCGATCCCGAACGCCGGGTCACTGGTGGCGGGACTGTTCGCCAAGGGCCGGGTCGACACCGAGACCAAGATCGCCGTGGCGGTCCCGCTGGACGCGGTGGACCAGCGGGGCGCCGCGCCGACGGTTCGGCGGATCAAGGAAGGCCGGGTGGAAGTGGTGGCGGTGCAGCTGGGGCTGCGAGACGATCTCGCGGGGTTGGTTGAGGTCACCAGCGGGCTAGCCCGGGGGGACACACTCCTCACGGGCGGCGCAATGGGTACCGCCGCGGGGACGCCGGTCATCGTGCGGAAGGAGTAGAGGAATCATGGTCATTTCCGATTTCGCCATCAAGCGGCCCATCATCACCATCGTGGTGATGCTGGCGCTGGTGATCTTCGGCACCTTCGCCGCGTTCACGCTCAAGACCGACGAGTTTCCGGAGGTCGCGCCTCCCTTCGTGACGGTCGCCATTCCCTATCCGGGCGGCTCGCCGGAAACGGTGGAGAAGGAAGTCATGGACCCGGTCGAGGAAGCGATCTCCTCGATCAGCGGAGTCGAGAAGATCACCGGCCGGGCCGAAGACGGCATCGCGTTCATCATGGTCGAGTTCGTCTTCGAGAAAGAGCTAACCGAAGCGACCCAGGACGTGCGCGATGCCATCTCCGGGATCCGGAACGATCTGCCCACCGAGATGGAAGAGCCGGTGATCCGGAAGTTCAACCAAACCGATTACCCCATCGTGTCCCTGGCGCTGTCGTCGGACGCGCTCTCGACCCGCGAGCTCACCCGGCTGGCCGATCCCGGCATCACCCGCGAGCTCCGCTCCCTGACCGGCGTGGCGGAAGTCACGATCTCCGGCAAGCGGGAGCGGGAGCTCACGGTGGAGCTCCGGCCCGAGGCGTTGCAGGGAGCGCGGATCAGTGTCACCGAGGTGGTCCAGGCAGTGCAGCTGCAGAATCTGGCGGCTCCCATCGGACGGGTCGAGACCGAGCTGGAAGAACGGTCGATCCGGTTGCGGGGTCGGCTGGCCGGGCCAGAGGAATTCGCCCAGTTGGTGGTGTCGGAGCGAGGCGGCCGTCTGATTCGGCTGGGTGACATCGCGGAAGTGAAGGATGGCGCCGAGGAACAACGGACCCTGGCGCTCTTCAACGGGAAGGAAGCGGTCGGCATCGATCTCAAAAAGGCCACCGGCTACAGCACCACCGATGTGGCCCAGCGGATCATGCTCCGGATCGATGAAGTCCGGACCCGGATGCCGGCCAACGTCCGGCTCGATGTGGTGCGTGACGCCGGCAAGCGAGTTGAGGACTCGGTGGGGAACGTCGAGGAAGCGCTGGTGCTGGGCGCCATCCTGACCGTCCTGGTGGTATTCCTGTTCCTCAACTCCTGGCGGTCGACGGTCATCACCGGCCTGGCCTTGCCGGTCTCGGTACTGGCCTCGTTCATCGCGGTGCTGGCCTTCGGCTTCACCCTCAACATGATGTCGCTGCTGGGGCTGTCGCTGGCCATCGGCATCCTGATCGACGACGCCATCGTGGTGCGGGAGAACATCGTGCGTCACGTCGAGATGGGGAAAGACCACTTCACCGCGGCCCACGACGGCACCGATGAAATCGGCCTGGCGGTGACCGCCACCACCTTCTCGATTCTGGCGGTGTTCATCCCGGTGGCCTTCCTCACCGGCGAATCGGGCCAGTGGTTCAAGCCGTTCGCGCTCACCATCGCCTGCTCGGTGCTGGTGTCGCTCCTGGTCTCGTTCTCGCTCGATCCGATGCTCTCGGCCTACTGGGCCGATCCCCACGTGGCGCCGGAGAAGCGGGTCTGGATCACCCGGCTGCTCGATCGCTTCAACGCCTGGTTCAATCGGCGGGCTCAGGGCTATAAGAAGGTCATTGCCTGGGCCCTGGACCACCGCTGGGCGGTGGTGGCCATCGCGGTCACTTCGTTCGGGTTCGCTCTGGCGATGCCGGCCCTGAGGCTGGTGGGCGTCGGCTTCGTGCCCGAGGACGACCGGTCCGAGGTATTCGTTATTCTGGAAACCCCGCCGGGGTCGAATCTCGAGTACATGCGGCGCCGGGCCGATGAGGTGCTGGCCATCGCGTCCAAAGTATCGGAGGTCACCTACAGCTACACCACGCTGGGCGGTGGACTGACCGGGGCGGTGGACGAAGGCACCATCATGTTCAAGCTGACGCCCAAGAGCGAGCGCGACCGCTCGGTGCAGGAAATCGCCGCGGCCCTGCGGCCCGAGCTCAACCGGCTAGCCGGGGTCAGGATCGCCGTGCGTGACAGCGACTGGGGCGGCAACATGAAGCTGCTCCAGCTGGACGTGCGGGGCGAGGACGTCGGCACCATCCAGCGTGTGGCTGAGCAAGTGGCGGCGGAGGCGATGCAGGTGCCCAACGCGGTCGACGTGGGGCTCTCCACCAAGGGGCAGCGGCCCGAAGTCACGGTGGACATCGACCGGGGGCTGGCCGGCAGTCTGGGAATCACGGTCGGGCAGGTGGCGCAATCGCTCCGGCCGGCGTTCGCCGGGCTCGACGCGGGCGACTGGATCGATCCGAGCGGGGAGACCCGTGACGTGATGGTCCGGCTGTCACCCCAGGCGCGCACCAGCCCCAACGACCTGCGCCAGTTACCCCTGGTGATGCTGGGAGCCGATGGGGTTCCCACTACCGTGCCGCTTGGCCAGGTGGCCCGGATCGATCAGGCCCTCGGGCCGGCGGTGATCAATCACTTGAATCGCGATCCGGTGGTCACCGTGGGCTGGAACATCTCCGGCCGCTCCACCGGTGAAGTGATGACCGACGTGAAGGCGCGGGTGGCGCGGCTCAACATTCCGGACGGTGTGAGTGTCACCGAGGGGGGCCAGGCCGAGCAGCAGACCGAGATCTTCACCCGGATCTTCCAGGCGCTGGCCCTGGCGGTGTTGCTGATGTACCTGGTGCTGGCCATGCAGTTCGGGTCCTTCACCGATCCGCTCGCGATCATGCTCTCGCTGCCGCTCTCCCTGATCGGAGTGATGCTGGCGTTGGGCCTGAGCGGGCACACCGTGAACATCATGAGCTTGATCGGAGTGATCCTGCTGATGGGAATCGTGGCCAAGAACGCCATCCTCCTCATAGATTTCGCCAAGTGGGCTCACGAGCGTGACGGCCTGCCGTTGCGAGAAGCGCTCATCGAGGCGGGCGCCATCCGGCTGCGCCCCATCCTGATGACGACTTTCGCGCTGATCGCCGGCATGCTGCCCGTGGCCCTCGGCCGGGGAGAAGGCGCCGCCTTCCGCGCGCCGCTGGGGGTGGCGGTGATCGGGGGCGTCATCACCTCGACCCTGCTGACGCTGGTGGCCATCCCCACGTTCTACGAGATCCTGATCGAGAGCCGGTCGTGGCTGGGGATCCGGGTCCGGAGGATCTTCCGGTCTACTCGCAGGGGGGTGGAGCCGGCGCTTGAACAGCAGGACTAAGGACTAGGACTAAGGACTTAAGGACTTTTAGGACTAAGTGGGTTGGTAGTTACTTAGTCCTTAGTCCTTAGTACTAAGAACTTTCAGTTGAGGAGGTCCATGAATTCCGAGGAACCCCAGTGACCGCTCGGGCTCAGCCTGGCCCCCGTCTGCCCGACGCCAGGGAAGGCCGTGGCCGATCCACCCGCCGGGGCGAAGGGGACGCCAAGCCCAAGGTCACCCTGAGGAGTGCCTGGCGGGAGTCCAAAGAGTTGATCGTCCGGCATCGCCGGCGGCTGGCCATCGGCATGGTACTCATGCTGGTGAGCCGGCTCGCCGGCCTGGTGCTTCCCGGGAGCTCCAAGTACCTCATCGACCATGTCATCATCGGCCAGCAGTACCAGATGCTGGTGCCGTTGGCGCTGGCGGCCTTCGGCGCCTCGGTGATCCAGGCCGGCAGCGGCTTCGCGTTGAGCCAGTTGCTGGGCGTGGCGGCGCAGCGAGCGGTGACCGACATGCGGCGCCAAGTGGAAGCGCACGTGCTCCGGCTGCCGGTGCGGCACTTCGACAGCACCCAGACCGGCATTCTCATCAGCCGCATTATGACCGACGCGGAGGGGATCCGGAATCTGGTCGGCAGCGGCCTGGTGCAGCTGGTGGGCGGGATCGTCACCGCGATCATCGCGCTGGGGGTCCTGTTCTGGCTCAACTGGCAGCTCACCGCCGGGACCCTGCTCTTCCTCGGGGCGTTCGGCTGGGGGATGTCGTTCGCGTTCGTCAAGCTGCGGCCCATCTTCCGGGAGCGAAGCAAGATCAATGCGGCCGTGACCGGCCGGCTCACCGAGTCGCTCAGCGGCATCCGGGTGGTCAAGGCGTATGTAGCGGAACGGCGGGAAGACCTCACCTTTGCCCGGGGGGTCCACAAGCTGTTCCGGAACATCGCCACCACCATCACCGGCGTCTCAGCCCTCGGCAACCTCACCACCGTGGTGGTGGGCGGGATCGGCGCCCTGATGATGATCATGGGGGGCCGGGCCGTGGCCGCGGGGACCATGACTCTGGGCGATCTGATGATGTACGTGCTCTTCACCGG
>DASWKS010000378.1:0-6808 GCA_036396495.1 Gemmatimonadales bacterium | reverse complement strand
AGTCTGGAAGCCAAGAAGCTGGTCGCGAGCCGCTGGGTCGAGACGCCCTCCGGCCGCAAACGCCGCTATTACCGGCTCACCTCGCAGGGCGCCGCCTGGCTCGGCCAGCGTCGGGCGCAGTGGCGGGAGCTGTTCGAGGCCATGATCGACATCGGCGTGGTGGCGCCGGCTCCGCGGGGAGGGTGAGGCATGCCTTCGCAGGATGACTCGCTCCCGGGCCGGCTCGATCGTCTCGAAGTCACGCGCCTGGCTCGAGCCGAAGGACTGCCGGAGAGTCTGGCGGAGCATATCGCCGGAGTGGTGACCGCGACGGGGCTGCCGGAGGACCGTCGCGCCGAGGTGTTCCGCGAGCTGGTGGCCCACTTTCAGGACGGCCTCGAGGCCGGCCGTTCCCCGGAGGAATTGCTGGCCGCGTCGGGCCAGGCCGCAAAGGTCGGCCGGCTCATCCGGGACCATAAGCGGGTAGTAACCCCGGAGTCGCAGGGCGGCAGTGGACCGCGCGACCCGATCCTGCTTCAGCTGGTCCGTGATGTCCGCTACGCCGCCCGTCGCTTGCTGGCCCGCCCCGGATTCACCGCCACCGCGCTGCTATCGCTCGCCCTGGGGATCGGTGCCAACGCGGCGATGTTCACGCTGGTCAACGATCTCATTCTCCGTAAGCCGTCGCTCCCGGAACCCGAGCGGCTGGTTGAGATCTACATGACGGGGACGATCGGACCATTCAATACCCTGTCCTATCCGGACCTGGAGGATGTTGCCCGCAGCACCACGGATGTCTTTTCCGGGGTCGGAGGCACCCGATTGTTCATCGTTTCCCGGGGAGACGGGGACGCACCCGAGCAAGTCGTCATCGAAGAGGTGACCGCAAACTTCTTCGAGATACTGGGGCTCCGGCCCGGATTGGGCCGGCTGATCGAGCCGGCCGATGCTCCGGCCCCGGGAACCGGAACAGTGGTGGTCCTCACCGACGCCTACTGGCGGCGGGCGTTCGGGGGTGATCCGGCCGTGGTAGGACGCACCATCCGGCTGACCGGTATTTCCTACACCATCATCGGGGTGGCGCCCCGGGATTACCCCAGCTCGCTCCGCGGCATCGGCATCGATCTGTTCGTTCCGGTGACCATGGCCCGGCAGCTCGATCCCAGCGCAACCGACGATCTGACCGATCGAGACAACCAGAGCACGTTCGCCAAGGCCCGGCTCCGGCCCGGCGTGACTCAGGAGCAGGCTCGGGTGGCGCTGGCGAGCGTGGCGGCGGATTTCGCCTCCCGACGAGTGGGGATCTGGCGCGAAGGAGACGGCTTCACCCTCATCCCGTGGTCCGATGTGATCATCTGGCCCCCGATCGACCGGGTGCTGGTGCCGGTCGCCTGGATGCTGATGGTGGTGGTGGGGCTGGTGCTGGTGATCGCCTGCGCCAATCTGGCTGGGTTTCTCCTGGCCCGTGCGGTCGACCGGCGCAAGGAGATCGCCGTACGCCTGGCGCTGGGGGCCACTCGCGGTCAGCTGATTTCGCAGTTGCTGGTCGAAACCGTCCTCATGGCGCTCCTCGCCGGGCTGTTAGGCGTCGGGTTGGCCCGGACCGCGTTGCGCCTGGTGCTCGCCGCCGATCTGCCGCTCCCCCTTCCCATCAGCTTTGGCCTGGCCCTCGACTGGCGGGTCCTGGGCTTCTCAGTGGGGATGTCGATTCTGGCCGGGGTTCTCTTCGGCCTGGCCCCGGCGATTCAGTCCACCCGGTTCGACCTGGCATCGGTCATCCGCGACGAGACCGGCGGCGGCGGCCGGGTGCGGGGCCGGCTGCGCCAGGCCCTGGTGGCGGGGCAAGTGGCGGTCTCCATGGTGCTGCTGGTGGCGGCCGGCCTCTTTGTCCGGAGCCTGGATGCGGCCCGAAGCACCGATCCCGGCTTCGGCGGCAGGCCTGCGGCAATGGTCTGGCTGGGGATCCCCCGAGATCGGAACCCGCTCCAGACGGTCGAGCGCCTGGAGCAGCGCATCGGCGAGCTCCCCGGTGTGGTCGCCGTCGGGGCAATGGACCACCTGCATCTCAACCCGCTCAGCATCAGCTCGATGTTCCTCAACATCGATGGCGTCCCATCCCCGCCCGGACGGGAGGGATATGACGTGGACAAGGTGGCCGCCGACACCGGCTTCATTACTGCAGCGGGGTTCCGATTGCTGCGGGGACGGGCCTTCACCGCCACCGATCAGGTCGGCACCCCACCGGTGGCGATCGTCAACCAGGCCTTCGCCGAGCGGTTCTGGCCCGGACGCGAGGCGGTGGGCCGACAATTCCGGGGGGCTGACAGCGCCCAGGCATTCCAGGTGGTGGGCGTGGTGAACACGGCGAAGATCAGGAATCTCGCCGAGGATCCCCGCCCCGCCGTGTATTTCGCCCTGGCCCAGTCCGCCCCGTCCGCGGTGTGGTTGATCGCCCAGACCAGCGGAGACGCGGACCAGCTGCTCCCGCGGATGCTCGGGGCGGTTCGAGAGATCGATCCCGAGTTGTTTGTGTTCCAGAGCCGCACTCTGGCCCGTCACCTCGATGCGATGTCCCTGCCGATCAAGCTCGGTGCCCTGGCCCTGGCCGCGTTCGCGGGGCTCGCGCTCGTGATGGCCTCCATCGGACTCTATGGCACCGTGAGCTATGCCGTGTCGCAACGGACCCGCGAGGTGGGCATCCGTTTGTCGCTGGGCGCGGACCGCTCGGCGGTGGTGGCCTTGCTGCTCCGGAGCGGGCTCCGGCTGGTCCTGATCGGCGTCGCTGTGGGGCTGGTGCTTTCCCTCGCCCTGGCGCAGCTGCTGCAGCGCTTGCTGTTCGGCGTCAAGGCGATGGACCCGCTGACGTTCGTCGCGGTACCAGCGGTGCTGCTGGCGGTGGCGTTTCTGGCGGCGTGGATCCCCGCGCGGAGGGCCGGACGAGTGGACCCGCTGGCAGCACTGAAGGCGGAGTAGAGTGGAGCGATCTGAGGGTGGGGACTGCGATGGGCGATGAGGGACTTGAACCCCCGACCTCGCGCATGTGAGGCGCGCGCTCTAACCAGCTGAGCTAATCGCCCGGAAGGCCGCGGAGTGTAACGAGCCATCACCCCCAAAGCAACCGACCCCGAACGCTTGCGCGCCGGGGCCGATCGTCACTAGTCAGGCCAGCGTCGGGGGGAGTCCGCGCTGGTTCTCGGCTCGCCAACCGAACCCCAAGGGAGCTTATGAGTGCTCCATGCAGTGAGGCCGGCCAGCGATGCCGTTTGTGATCCAGCGCACTCAACATGCCGTGGTGTTAGCACCCTGGGGTGCAAACCCAACCCATTGTCAAGGCACCGGTTAGCGCGCAATCCTCAAAATCCAGCCAGTCGCGTGATGTTGCGATCGCGCCACTATCGGGCTTTTGTCTGTCGCACGCTCCCTTCTCAACGTCGCTCGGCGCCAGCAGGTTCCCGTGACACCACTCTGCTCGCCCGCACGATCTCGATGCTCCTCCCCGCGCGGCGATCCCCGCCCATCTCCACCAGCAAGAGATAGGATCCCGGAGCGAGCCGTGACAGATCGACCTCGACGGCGTGGCCGGTGACGGCGGTAGTCCCCTCCTGCCGCTGCGACCATGCCAGGCGAAGCGGCGGCACCCGGCGACGCAGGCCCAACGACTGACCGACCCGGCCGAGGAACCCGGGTCTGACCGGCTCGACTGTCAGTCCGACCTGGAGTAACGAGTCGCCGGCCGCGTGACCGTAACTCTCCCAGTAGAGACCCACCGTGCTCCCCTGTTCCAGCCGCGAACCCGGCCAGGCGGCCTCGGCCGCTTCCGACAGCGACCCGGGCAACTCATCCCGAGTTCGAGTCAAAAGCAGATCGGACATGCCCTCGGGTGCTTCGAGGTAATGCACCCGATGGACCGCCCAGGAGCGATGGACCGAATCCGCCAGCTCGAGGCTCACCGATCCCGTGAGGGAAGATCCCGCGACCATCAGCCCGCCCTCCCGGTCGGCAATCCGCTGGCGCCGGACCCGGACCGGAACGTCCGGACCGGCGCTGAACGCGAGCGTGATTTCGAGCTGCGGAGCGCGGAACAGGGTATCGCGCCCGGCTCGAAAGCCCGCGACCACGATGACGGAATCGTCGCGCCGAAACCGGGCCAGCTGGACATCGTCGAGGGGCGCGATGAGACTGGCGAACACGGGAGCGAACCGGGCCCGCGGCCGATCGGGCTCCGGGGGCCAACGCCCTCGACTATCAAAACCAAGAAAGGGATAGGCCGGCTTGGGCTCGTGCCCCACGACATCGACCTCTTCGAAGCCGCCATAGGGATTGGGCCGCCGGCCATATGCCGTCGCCCAACCATACCGGATCAGTATTTCCCGCAGATCACCGCCCAGACGCATGCCGTGATGCGTGATGGCCCGATCGAGGGCGCGAACCAGCACCTGGCGGGCGTACCACTCGGTGCGAGTGTCGTTGCCCCCGCGAGCGAACAGCGGTGTGGCCCGCCAGAACAGCACGGCATTGGCGGAATCGCGCTGGCCGCAGTCGAGCCTCTGGTATGGTTCCCTGTCGTCTGGCTCGAGCACGAGCTCCAGGTCGTTCCACCGGCAGCGTTCCTCCGACGGCATCTGCGACAGCATCGCGGTAAACGACTGCTCCGAGCCGGCCACGTCGCCCTTCACGTGCAACGCGAAACCCTCCAGCGCCTCGCACCACCAGGTATCGCAGCCTCGGGCAATCGTCGCCGCGGAATCGTTCGCTCCGTGCTCCACCAGGTAGCGCACCCGCTGCGCCAGGATCCACTCGTCGCCGGGGAGCTGCTCTGCCGCGTCGGCCAGCCGGGAGAGGAACCGCTCCCGTTCCTCCCGGATACTCATCGGTTCTTCCGGGGGAGGAGGTTCCTCCGGGTCGTACCAGTAGCAGAACCGGCCCACCCGTTCGTCGCAGCGGCCGGTCCCGGCGGTGCTGATCGGCAAGAGCCGGCGGCGGGCGAACTCGAAGCGTCGTTGGGCCGCGATCATCGCGCGATGCAGCTCGACGGAGTCGGGCCCGGCGGGTGAGGTACCCGCCTGAAGCGCGGTGAGCGCGAGGGCCGTGACCAGCCCGGACATGGGTCTTAAGGAAAGCCTGCCGAGGGGGCTGGGCAAGCGCGCCTGGATACCGGGCCGGAATCTTCATCCGGAGGTGAAGATTGTTTCATCGGTCTTTAACGCCGGTTTAGGAAGCCGACCGGTATCCTGTTGCTCAGACGATGGGCGTCTGCCGGAAGCCGACGCCTGACCAGTGCGGGAAGCGCTGGACCCAGGAGCCCGACGATGAGAAAGCTGAGCGTAGCCGCGGTGACCCTACTGGCTGTAGGCGGGGTCGCCGTCCTGACCGCAGGCGGGAAGCGGACCCGAATCGAGCGGATCGACTATGGCACAACCCGGACCGCGGTCACCCCCGCATTCGACGCTCGGGTCGCGCCCGCCTCCACGGCCGCGGTGAAGGAATTCAGGATTCCGATGACCCACGACACTCTCGAGATCGCAAAGGGTGTGAAGTACATCGGCTGGACCTTCGGTGGCACGGTTCCCGGACCGGTTATCCGGGTTCGCGAAGGCGACCTGGTCCGGATCAACCTGGTAAACCAGGCCAGGGACATGCCGCACTCGATCGACTTCCACGCTTCGAAGATCCCCATGAACCACGCGATGAAGTCCATCGCGCCGGGCGACAGCCTCCAGTTCGAGTTCGTGGCCACGACCCCTGGGACCTTCATGGTGCATTGCGGGACTTCCCCGGTGCTGATGCATATCGCCCAGGGGATGTACCTGCCGATGATCGTGGATCCGAAGGGCGGATGGCCGACGGAGGCCGACAAGGAGTTCGTGGTGGTCCAGAGTGACTTCTATCCCAAGGGGTCGGTCGGCGACAGCACCGTGCAGGAAGCCGATTGGGAGGCGATGCTGCAGGCGGCTCCGACCTACGTGGTCTTCAATGGCCGGGCGTTTCAGTACCAGGCCGCTCCTCTGCAGGTCGACGAAGGCGACCGGGTCCGGTTGTTCGTCATGAACGCGGGGCCGAACGTGCGGAGCGATTTCCACGTCGTCGGTAACATCTTCGACCGCGTGTATCCCGGCGGCAACCCCGATCAGATGATCCAGGGAGTGCAGACCTACATGGTCCCCAGCGGTGGTGGGGCAGTGATGGAGCTCGAGTTCAAGAAGGGTTACAGCGGGGTCGGAACCTATGCCTTCGTCACCCACGCCTTCGCCGACGCCAGCAAGGGCGCCGTGGGTCTGATCCAGGTTGGCCATCCCACCACGATGGTGTCGCACTAGGCGGGAACATGCTCTCGCTCCCCCAGACGGCCGAGTACGCCCTGCGAGCGGTCTGCTACATCGCCGAGCAGGAAGGCGACGACCCCGTGCCGGTCCGGGCGATCGCCCAGGCGCTCAGGGCGCCGCAGAACTATCTCTCCAAGACCCTGCATCAACTGGGTGGCATCGGCGTGCTTCGGTCGGTGCGCGGGGCGCAGGGAGGGTATCGACTGGGGATGCCCGCCGCGCGGCTGCGTCTGGCCGCCATCGTCGAGCCCTTCCTTCCGGTCGAGGAACATCGCTGCATCATGGGTCACATCCGGTGTCTCGAGGATGCGCCCTGCGGTGCGCACGAGCGATGGAAGGAAGTGAAGGACACCACGCGGGCGTTCTTCGCCGAGCTGACCATGGCCGACTTGCTGGCCGCCGGCGGGAGGGTGAATGGGCCCTGTGGGACTTGAACCCACGACCGACGGCGCCACAATTCATTTCCCATCCTTTCACAAGACTCTGCCCATGGCCGACGAAGCCCG
>DASWKS010000377.1:0-6347 GCA_036396495.1 Gemmatimonadales bacterium | reverse complement strand
CGACCACCCGGTAGAACGCGACCTCCGTCGGCTGGGCCAGGTTGCTCAGGTCGAGCACCTTCACATCGCCCGAGGAGCTGGCGCCAAGAGTCGCCGGTCCTTCCTGCCCCAGGAACAGGTAGCGCTTGACCCCCGAGGGATTGCGGAACCACCAGGCGTTATGAATCGCGGGTGACGCGAGCGATCCGTTGCTGGGCGCGAAGGTGCTGATGGTCACGGGCGAGGTCGGCGTGCCACCCCGCCCACCGCCGCCGACATCCAGGATCATGATCCCGGTGTTCCAGACACAGAGGATCGCGATGCCGTCACGCACGAAGGTGTCGTGAATCCCGTAGTTAGGCGGAACCGTCACCGTGGCCGCCAATGGCGGCGCGCCGCCAGGAGGCGGGGGAGGCGGCAAGACCGGCCCGGGGCCGTCGACGGTGTCGTCGCACCCCGCCCCGGCCAACACCGCCACGGTGATCCAGCGTCCCAACCGTCGTCTCAATGCGGGTGGACTCCCCTCGCTGTGGCCAGCACTCCGTACCGTCCCATCCGGTGCGGGTCCCGGCCGAGCTCCAGACGGACTCCTACCGTCAGACTCCAGAACCTGGGGCTGTCGTACCAATCCGCCACCTGGAACAGACCGGGCCCGGCCTTGGCAATGTGCCCGACGGTCGCTTCCAGCGTCGGTTCCAGACTCCATCGCCCCGATCCGGGCCGTTCCAGTCCGAGGCCGGCCGTGTGGGTAGTCCAGCGACTGGTGCCAAGAATGGAGTTCTCGAGCAGAGGCCGCCGGGAGCGAAACGCGGAGGTTCGCTCCTCCTCCGGCCGTTCGGTTCGTTCGAACCTGTAATACGGACGAATGCGACCCAGCCGGATCGCACCTTCGCCCAGCACCGAGCTGAATCGGAAGATGTCCGGGCCCACGGTGGTGCGGGCCCATTCCACCAGGCCGTAGACCGCCCGGCCAGCGACTCGGCGCTCCAGCCGGGCTGACGCACTCCACTGCCGATGCTCCAATCCGGCCCCGGGCCGGTGTTCCGGCGATTCGACCCGGGCGCGGGAGACCTGGCCTTCCACCCCGGCGAGTGGAGTGAGGCTCACCCGCAGCGCCCAGGAATCGCCCAGACGATCCAGCTTGGGCCACTGATCGGGGCTCTCGGGCTCGTCCCCGTTGAACAGCGAGCCCTCCACGGTAACCCAGCGGTGGCGGAGCTGGCCCAGCAGCACGGCGCGTTCGAGCACCTGGGCCCAATGATGATTCACCGGATAACGGATCGGTGGCCGCGACATGGGATCGTCGGTACCGAAGCTGACGAACCCTTTGCCGAGGGCCCCGCCGACCTGCCACCCCCGATCGGGGGACGACGTCACCACAGCCATCAGCTCGTGCAGGTAGGTATGGGGGTGGCGGCGGTCGACGAACCCCTCGCCCCAGTCGCCCAGTGCCAGCTCCCCGCCGGGGATAGTGGCCCCCTCGAGGTTGAAGTTACCGATGAGCATCATCCGGCCGCGCCAGAGGGACAGGTCCGCGGCCAGCAGGGGCTGCACGATCCGGAGTTCCCCCAGCCCGCCACCGTCGGGAACCTGATCACTGAATCCCAGCAACGGGATGGCGCGGGCCCGCAATTCCAAAGACGGACCCGAGACGGGGCCGGCGGCAACGCGGCCGCGGCCAGACGCAGCGTCGAGTTCAGATGGTGGCCTCGGCCTTTGCTCCGGCTCGCTCCAGGATGGCGGCCCGCACGAAATCGCGGTTGAGCCGGGCGATGTTTTCGACGCTGATATCCTTGGGGCAGGCTTCCTGGCACTCCCCGTAGTTGGTGCAGCCCCCGAATCCCTCGGCGTCCATCTGTCGCACCATGGCCAGCGCCCGCCGCTGCCGCTCCGGTTGCCCCTGCGGCAACAGCCCCAGGTGGCTCACCTTGGCGGCGGTGAAGAGCATGGCGGAGGCATTGGGACAGGCCGCGACGCAGGCGCCGCAGCCGATGCACTGCGCCGCATCCATTGCCTGCTCCACCACCCCTTTGGCGATGGGAATGGCATTGGCCTCGGGGGCATTACCGGTGGAGACGCTCACGTACCCACCGGCCTGTATGATCCGGTCGAACGCCGACCGGTCCACCACCAGGTCCCGGATCACCGGGAACGAGGCAGCCCGCCACGGTTCGACGACCAGCAGATCACCGTCCGCGAAGTGCCGCATGTGCAGCTGGCACACCGTGGTCCCCTTGAGGGGGCCGTGGGCCAGGCCGTTCACCATCATGGCGCAGGAGCCGCAGATGCCCTCGCGGCAATCGTGGTCGAACGCGATGGGCGCCTCGCGCTGTGCGGTGAGGCGCTCATTGACCACATCCAGCATCTCGAGAAATGACATGTCGGGACTGACGTCGGGGGCATCATAGGTAACGAAGCGCCCCGGGGCGTGGGGGCCGGCCTGACGCCACACCTTCAGGGTCAGATGCATGGGGTTACACAGTTCCCGGTTCCGGGTTCCGTGTGCCACGTGCGGTGCGACATGGCGTTCCAGGTTCCAGGTTCCGTGTGCCACGTGCGGTGCGAGGTGCGGTGCCGGATTATGTGCCACGTGCCGCCGTACATGGATGGCCGGGACTCGCAGCGATCGGCGGACTCAGGACGCACGCGGCACGGGGCACGAGGCACCGCACGTAGCACCGCACCTTGGAACCCGGAACCCGGAACGGGGAACCTCATTTGTAAGACCTCGTCGCCAGTTGAACGTATTCAAAGTTCAACGGTTCCTTGTGCATGACCGGCGTTCGCCCCTCCCCCGCATACTCCCAAGCCGCGACATACGCGAACCGGGCGTCATCCCGCAGCGCCTCGCCATCCTCGGTCTGATGTTCCTCCCGGAAATGGCCCCCGCACGACTCTTCCCGCTGCAGCGCGTCGCGGCAGAGCAGCTCGGCGAACTCCAGATAGTCGGCCACCCGTCCGGCCTTCTCCAGCGATTGGTTGAATTCCTCTCCCTGGCCCAGCACCCGCACGTTGCCCCAGAACTCCTCCCGCAACGCGGGAATCCGCTCCAGCGCCAGCCCCAGCCCCCTGGCGTTGCGCGCCATGCCGCACCAGTCCCACATGAGGCGACCCAGCTCGCGGTGAAAGGAATCCACCGAGCGGCTGCCGTTCACCGCCAGCAGCCGTCCCACCCGGTCCGACACCTCCGCGGTCACCCGTTGAAACGCGGGATGATCGGTCTCAACCCGGTCCAGCCGGACCGTTGCCAGGTAGTCGCCCAGAGTGTAGGGAATGATGAAGTAGCCGTCGGCCAGACCCTGCATCAGCGCGCTCGCGCCCAACCGGTTGGCGCCATGGTCGGAGAAATTCGCCTCGCCCAGCACGTGCAACCCCGGCACGGTGCTCATCAGGTTGTAGTCGACCCACAATCCGCCCATGGTGTAATGCACCGCCGGAAAGATCCGCATCGGCACCTGGTAGGGGTTCTCGCCCGTGATCCGCTGGTACATTTCGAACAGGTTGCCGTAACGTTCGCGGATGGTCGGTTCGCCCAGCCGCCGGATGGCATCGGCAAAATCGAGGTAGACGCCGTTGCCGGTCTCCCCCACGCCCCGGCCTTCGTCACAGACCTGCTTGGCGGCCCGCGACGCAATGTCGCGCGGAGCCAGGTTGCCGAAGCTGGGGTACTTCCGCTCCAGGTAATAGTCCCGCTGGCCCTCGGGGATCTCGGCGGCGGGCCGCCGGTCCTGCTTCTCCCGGGGCACCCACACCCGGCCGTCGTTGCGCAACGACTCCGACATCAGGGTCAGCTTCGACTGATAGTCTCCGCTGTGGGGGATGCAGGTGGGGTGGATCTGGGTGAAGCAGGGGTTGCCGAACGCGGCGCCCCGCTTGTAGGCCCGGTAGGTGGCGGTGACGTTGCAGGCCTTGGCGTTGGTGGACAGGTAGAACACGTTGCCGTACCCGCCCGTCGCCAGCAGCACCGCGTCGGCGGCCCACGCCTCGATCGCGCCGGTCACCAGATTCCGGGTGACGATCCCGCGAGCCCGGCCCTCGAGCACCACCAGGTCCAGCATCTCGGTCCGCGGAATGACGGTGACCGTCCCCCGATCGACCTGGCGCTCCAGCGCGCTGTAAGCGCCTAACAGCAGTTGCTGGCCGGTCTGCCCCCGGGCGTAGAAGGTTCGCGACACCTGCGCCCCACCGAAGCTCCGGTTGGCCAGCAGCCCGCCATACTCGCGCGCGAACGGCACCCCCTGCGCCACGCACTGGTCGATGATATTCACGCTGACCTGGGCCAGCCGGTAGACGTTGGCCTCGCGGGCCCGGAAATCGCCGCCTTTCACCGTGTCGTAGAACAGCCGGTAGATGCTGTCGCCGTCGTTCTGGTAGTTCTTGGCCGCGTTGATACCGCCCTGCGCGGCGATGCTGTGGGCCCGGCGCGGGGAATCGTGGAAGGTGAAGCAGAGCACGTTGTAGCCCTGCTCGCCCAGGCTGGCGGCGGCCGATGCCCCGGCCAGGCCCGTTCCCACCACGATGACCCGGTGTTTGCGGCGGTTGGCCGGATTCACCAGCCGCAGCCCGAAGCGGTGATGATCCCACTTGCTCTCGAGCGGGCCGCCCGGGGTCTTGGGATTCAGTTCCATGGGGGTCAGCTCACCCACCCGAAGAACACCGCCAGCACGATCACGGAAAAACCCAGGGGAACCGTCACCGCCAGCACCGTCGCGAGCCGGCGGCGCATGGGATTCACCTGGGGATGGTTCCACCCCAGGGTCTGGAACAGGGACCAGAAGCCGTGGTGCAGGTGGAGCGCGAGGGCCGCCATCGCCACCAGGTAGAAGGCCGCGACCGCGGGAACCCGGAGCCCGATCACCATGTTGCGGTATACGTCATGCACGTCAAACCGCGGGTGAACCGTGCCGGTCGTGAAATGCAGGATGTGAAAGACCAAGAACAGGAGAAGCATGACGCCGCCCACCCGAAGACTCCGGGCCGAGAGGGTCGCTGCCCGGCGCTCGGTCCGGTCGTAGCGCTGGGGCCGAGCGCTGCGGTTGAGCCGGGTCAACGAATAGGCGGCGTGCACGTGCAGGACCACCGAGCCGAAGACCAGCACCCGGACCGTCCACAGCAGCACGGCACTGCTCTTCAGGAGCTCGGCGTAGCCGTTGATGGAATCCGGCCCCTTGAACAGGAGCAGGTTTCCGCTGACGTGCCCCACGATGTAGCCCACCAGTACCAGACCGGTGAGCGCCATGACCACCTTCTTGCCGATAGTCGTCCGATAGAACATCACGAGCCAACCGGCTCGGCCGATCACCGGCCCGGAACGGTCCGGCGGCGGACTCCCGCCCGGCCGGAAGACCGGGTCAGCCGTTGTCGATGACACGTTGGATCGACCGCACCGCCTCCGCGGACGTGTGGAGCGCGGTCCGCTCGGCATCGGTCAGAGTGACCTTCAAGATCTGCTCCAGGCCTCCCCGCCCCAGCTTCACCGGGACCCCGCAATAGACGTCCTTGAGGCCGTACTCGCCCTGCAACCATGCCGAGCACGGAAGTACCCGCTTCTTGTCGAGCACGATGGCTTCCACCATCTGCACCGCGGCCGCGCTGGGCGCATAATAGGCGGAGCCGGTCTTGAGATGGGCCACGATTTCCGCGCCGCCGTTGCGGGTCCGATCCACGATCGCCTGGAGCCGCTCCGGCTCGATGAGTTGGGAGACGGGAATGCCGGAGACCGTGGTGTAAGAGACCAGGGGGACCATGGTGTCGCCGTGGCCGCCCAGCACCATGGCCGAGATGTCTTCGACCGACACGTCCAGCGCTTCACCCAGGAACATCCGGTAACGCGCGGTATCGAGCACACCGGCCATGCCGAAAACCCGCTCCCGCGGAAAGCCGGTGTTCTTGAAGGCGACGTAGCACATCGCGTCCAGCGGATTGCTCACCACGATGACCAGGCTGTCGGGTGCGACCCGCTTGATCTGCTCCGAGACCGACTTGACGATGCCGGCATTGGTCTTCACCAGGTCATCCCGGCTCATCCCGGGCTTGCGCGCGATCCCTGCGGTGACCACGAACAGCTCGGAGCCCTGGGCGGCATCGTAGTCGTTGGTCCCCAGCACCCGGGTGTCGTACCCCTCCACCGGGCCCGATTGCCACTGGTCCAGTGCCTTCCCCTGCGGGACCCCTTCCACAACGTCCACCATCACGATCGACCGGGCCAGGTTCTTTTCGGCCAGCCGTTGGGCGGCGGTGGCACCGACATTCCCTGCCCCGACCACCGTGATCTTGTTGAACATGTTCCCAAAGCTCTGGTGTGAGACGGGTGAACGGAGGGGCGGGCGAAACGCCCGTCATGAAAACGCGGAAATGTAGTCCGGAGC
>DASWKS010000376.1:0-2156 GCA_036396495.1 Gemmatimonadales bacterium | reverse complement strand
GGGCCGCCGAACGCGGCGACTACGCGAAGGAGCACCCGCAGTGGGGCATGTCGATCGACCTGGCCCGGTGCACCGGCTGCTCCGCCTGCGTGACCGCCTGCTACGCGGAGAACAACATTCCCACCGTGGGTGAATCGGAGGTGCTCCGCGGCCGGGAGATGACCTGGCTCCGGATCGAGCGGTACTGGGAGGATGCGAAAGAGCCCGGCGCCGCGCCGGCCGCGCGGTTCATCCCCATGCTCTGCCAGCACTGCGGCAATGCGCCGTGCGAGCCGGTCTGCCCGGTGTACGCCGCGTACCATACCCCCGACGGGCTCAACGGGCAGGTCTACAACCGCTGCGTCGGCACCCGGTACTGCGCCAACAACTGCCCGTACAAGGTGCGGTACTTCAACTGGTACAAGTACAACGAGCAGGCGTGGCCCGAGCCGCTGCATCTCCAGCTCAATCCCGACGTGACCGTAAGGGCTCGCGGCGTGATGGAGAAGTGCACCTTCTGCATCCAGCGCATCCGTGACACCCAGAACCACGCGCGGCTGGAGGATCGTCCCATCAGAGATGGCGAGTTCACCACCGCCTGCGCCCAGGCCTGCCCCTCGGATGCGATCGTGTTCGGCAACGTGAAGGACGGCACCGGCCGGGTGGCCCGCATCAAGCAGGACCCCCGCGGCTACCACGTGTTGGAGGACCTCAACGTGCGGCCGGCGGTCACCTACCTCGCCAAGGTCCTGCTCCCGGCGGAGGCCTAACCGATGGCTGCTGTCGCCCCTCCGCATCCCGTCGGGCACGACGGGCACGTGATCACCCAGACCCACGCCGACGTCACCCGGGACGTGGTCGGGACGCTGAGCGCGCCCACCCGGGGCTACGTCCTCCTGCTGCTCGGGGCGGTGTCGCTGTTCCTGACCGGCATCGTGACCTTCCTGGTCCTCGTCAAGGACGGCCTGGGCCACGCCGGATACCAGCCGCCGATCTTCTGGAGCGTCTACATCACGACCTTCGTGTTCTGGGTGGGTATCGGACACGCGGGGACGCTCATCTCGGCGATCCTGTTCCTCTTCCGGTCACCCTGGCGCACGGCGGTCTACCGATCCACCGAGGTCATGACGGTCTTCGCCATCATGACGGCGGGTCTCTTCCCGATCATCCACATCGGGCGCCAGTGGATCTTCTACTGGCTGCTGCCCTATCCGAACTCGCGCTTCCTCTGGCCCAACTTCAAGTCGCCGCTGATCTGGGACGTCTTCGCGATCGGCACCTATCTCACGGTCTCGACCACGTTCCTCGTGTTCGGCCTGATCCCGGACGTCTCCGCGGTGCGGGACAAGGCGACCGGGTGGCGGAAGAAGATCTACCAGCTGGTCTCCGTCGGCTGGAAAGGGACCGACAACCAGTGGCGGCACTACTCGCGGGCGTACCTGTATCTCGCGGCCCTGGCCACCCCGCTGGTGCTCTCGGTGCACTCGGTGGTGTCCTGGGACTTCGCCGTCTCCATCGTCCCGGGGTGGCACGGCACCATCTTCGCGCCCTACTTCGTGGCCGGCGCGATCTACTCCGGCATCGGCATGGTGCTCACGCTGATCATCCCGCTCCGGCGGGCGCTCCGCATCGAGCACATGATCATCCCGGATTACCACTTCGACAATCTCGCGAAGCTGACGCTGCTGACCGGCTCGATCCTGTTCTATGCCTACGCGACGGAGTACTTCGTCGGGTGGTACAGCGGCAACATCTTCGAGCAGACGACGTTCTATCGCCGGGCGTTCGGCCCCTACTGGTGGGCCGGCTGGACGATGATCACCTGCAATGCGTTCGTGTCCCAGCTCCTGTGGTTCCGGAAGGTGCGCACCAATCTGACCTCGCTCTTCGTCATCTCGATCTTCATCAACATCGGGATGTGGTTCGAGCGCTTCGTCATCATCGTGTCGTCGCTCAGCAACGACTACATCCCCTGGGCCTGGGACCAGCTCAACCCGACCTGGGCGGACTGGGGCATCCTGGCGGGCTCATTCGGGTGGTTCGGCATGTGGTTCCTGCTCTTCGCCAAGAACTTCCCCATCGTGGCGATCCAGGAGATCAAGGAGATGATCCCGATGCCCCGGAAGCGGGGAGGGCAGCACTGATGGCGGTCACGAGGAAGGCCACAGGGCCCAGGC
>DASWKS010000375.1:0-2068 GCA_036396495.1 Gemmatimonadales bacterium | reverse complement strand
AGAAACTCAGCACCAGCAGGAACACGGGGAACGCCACCGGTTGAACAAAAAGCAACTGGAGACTCAGGGGCAGGAGGGGATTGGCGCGCGAGGCCCGGGGATAGCCCATCAACTTCTGGATTGTGAACGCCAGCGGCACGGCCGGCCCCCCCTGCAACAGGTAGATCCAGGCGGTGGTCTCGGCCGAAACGGCGTAGCTCAGGGCTGCGGCGGCGGTCCAGGCCAGTCCGAAGGCGCACAGGAACGGAAAGCCGGCGCCCGCCGAGGTGATGGCATCATGGCGGGCAGCATCAATCTCGGAGACGGCGTTCTGCATCGACTCCCCTTGCACTTCAACCCCGCGAGTTCACCAGCGCGACCGGATTCACTAAGAAGGTGATCCGCCCAATCCGTTGAATCCGACGCATCCGGCTGAACCTCGGTCCCTGATCACCGTTCAGTGCAGCGGGCTCCCCGGATGGAGGGTGAGCCGGATACTACGGATGGGACGGATCGGGCGGATACTCGGTTGCCCCGTAGGTGGTGATGACGATACGGCCCCTGACGCGGGCGACCGCTTCCAGCGTCTGAGGCTCCAGGCGCAGCTCATGCGAGTATGGCCGCTTCCCCGCCTGGATGCCGACGTTGAACTCCCGGGTTTGAGCCCGGTTCCAAAGCTGTCGAGCTGACCGCGGGAGACTTCGGACCAGTGCCACCAGGCTCAGAATCATGTCGTCCGCCACATCGGAAGACTCCGCCAGCGCGAGGTGAGCGGAATGGCGGCTTCCCTCGCGACCAACGTAGTGGACCAGGACCTGCTCACCAAAGGCTTCGACCAACGGCTCGAGCCTCGATCGTGAGTAGATGTCGAGATCGACGTTCAGGAACGTGGTCTCGTCGTAGTCCCGCATCTTGGCGTTCACCATTGTCCACGCTGGAAGAACATATCAGTCGCGGCGGCAGCCGCACAAACCGAGGGATCTACCTCATGTCCCGGCTGCGAAGTCGTCAGCCCGCGGATCCCAGAACGGTCCGGTGAGCTCCACTCGTGCGAAGATCTCCACCATCTCCGCCGGCGCCGGCCGCCGGGCCTCCGGTGTTAATCGCGTGCCGTACCATGCCTCCGCCAACTGCCACAGCTGGGTCAAAGTGATCAGCGGCCGGCGCGGCAATTCCCGGGCTCGGCACCATTGGTCCACCCGTTCTTCCGACCGGAAGAAGAGCATGGTCTGTCAGGTGAAGACGATATCCTCCCACCACCGCGCCGCCGGCACCGCGAAATGGGCGACGCACGCCACCGCCTCGGGCCCGTTGCCTTCGACCCGGATTGTCAGAGGTTCGTAACTCTGTTCGCATCGTGAAGTCACGATCGCCGGCGCGTGCAGCGCCGCCGGAATCCCTAACGCGTCCCAGGCACAGTTGGCGAAGTACTCCCGGGACCCCACCCTCACGCGGTGCTGGGTCGGAACAGCGGAGAAGGGCGGGGCCATCAGGATGGTCTCCCCGTCTTCACCCAGCACCAGAACCCTTCGGATGAAGAGCCGCTGATAGGCCTCCCGGACCTCGGCTTGACCCAGGCCCAGCGCGCCACCCACCTCCGGCACGGTGGGCGCCCGGGTGGCCTCGACCAGGAACCGGTAAACCTCGCTGCGTACAGCGGCATCGTGGTCCATGAGCAATTCCCCCGTCAGTCTGGTCGACAAGTCGCTGTACCCCATCGGCTTACATGCTAACGCGGGAGCCGGGTTTGCCTTACCGCCCGGCGCCTCCCACATTGGAAACTTCTCTCGCCCCGGTTCGTCGGGAGACTAGTCCATCCCAGTAAACCACAGGCTGGCAACGAAATGCCGGCCACGGGCGTCTCATTATGGCCGATCCGACAGCTGTCAGGTCCGTTCCCGACGGGGGCTTCATGCGTCTCCTCAAGAATCGCCGGTTCATCGCCGCGGCGATCGTCATTGTGCTCGTCATCCCGAGCGCCTGGTTGCTGGCGCGCGATACCGCGACCGAGGACTCCCCCCTGGTCGCCCGGGTCAGACGGGGCGAGTTCAAGGTAGTGGTCACCACCTCCGGCGAGCTTCGGGCCCGC
>DASWKS010000374.1:0-7260 GCA_036396495.1 Gemmatimonadales bacterium | reverse complement strand
AGGAAGGAGGGAGCAGGGAGCAGGAAGCAAGGAGAAGGGAGAAGGGAGAAGGGAGGAGGCAGCAGGAGCGAACCGAGCCTTATCTGCTCCCTGCTCCCCGCTCCCGGCTCCCTACTCCTGCTCCCTGCTCCCCGCTCCCTGCTCCCTGAAGAGAATGATCATCGTTTTAAGACCTGAGGCGACCAAAGCCCACGCCGACGAGCTGCTGGCTCGGATCGAGTCGCTCGGCCTGCGGCCCTTGTACATGCCCGGCACCGAACGGGTCGTGCTGGGCGCGATCGGGGATGAGCGGGTCCTCGAGCGGCTCCACCTCGAGAGCCATCCCATGGTCGAGACCGTCACCCACATCCTGGCGCCCTACAAGCTGGTCAGCCGGGAGATGCACCCCCACGACACCATCGTGGAGGTCGGCCCGGTGGCGATCGGCGGCGCCCGATTCGCGGTCATCGCCGGGCCCTGTTCGGTGGAGAGCGCCGAGCAGATGCGGAAGTCGGCCGATGCGGTCAAGCGCGGCGGAGCCGCCGCCCTTCGGGGCGGCGCCTACAAGCCCAGAACCAGCCCCTACTCCTTCCAGGGACTGGGGCGGGAAGGGCTTCAGATCCTGCGGGAAGTCGCCGACGCCACCGGCCTGCCGGCGGTGACCGAGGTGGTCGAGGTGGCGGACGTGGAGCTGGTGGAGCGCTACGCCGATGCCTTCCAGTGCGGCGCCCGCAACATGCAGAACTTCCGGCTGCTCAAGGCCCTGGGCCAGAGCCGGAAGCCGGTGGTCCTCAAACGCGGCATGGCGGCACGGGTCGAAGATCTGCTGCTGGCGGCGGAGTACGTCCTGGCGGAAGGGAACCCCAATGTCATCCTGTGCGAGCGCGGCATCCAGACCTTCGAGACCGCCACCCGCAATACCCTGGATCTGAACGCGATCCCCCTCATCAAGCAGAAGAGCCATCTGCCCGTGATCGTGGATCCCTCGCACGGCACCGGGTTGCGCGAACTGGTGCCTGCCATGGCCAAGGCGTCCGCCGCGGCCGGCGCCGACGGGCTGCTGCTCGAGGTGCACCACGCCCCCGACCAGGCGCTCTCGGACGGACGGCAGTCGCTCTATCCCGACCAGTTCGAAACCCTGATGCGTGAGTTGGAGCCCTTCGTGCGGGCGGCGGGGAAGACGTTGTCGTGAGAGGACCGACCCTCGCGGCCGGCCAGATCCTGCCGCTGGTACGCCGGCTGAGCGGCGCGCCCGACCCGCTGGCCCTGTTCGCGTCGCTCACCGACGGCGGTCAACGGACCGACACTCTATTACTCGAATCGGCCGACGCCGCCTCCGGGGTGGGCGAAAAGAGCCTGCTGCTGCCCCGCACCAGTCTGCGGATCGAGGGACGGGGCCGCGCGGTTCGCATCGATCCTCTGACCCCCAACGGCCAGGCCATGCGTGACTGGCTGGCTGGGACGCTGGCCGACCGGGCTCAGGTCACTCGCGACGGCCCCGCCCTGAATCTGGTGTTTCCGGCGGCGCCTCCGGGCCAGGATGAACAGAGCCGGCTCACGGTCCCGGGCCCGCTCGACGTCCTGCGGGCGGTGACCCTCTGGCCGGTCCTGGTTTCGGAGCCGGCCGCCCTGGCCCACCTGGCGGCCGGCATCTTTGCCTACGATCTGGTGGATCTGCTGGAGCGTTTGCCGGCCGCGCGTGCGGACCAGCTGGGGTTTCCGGATTTCGTGTTCTGGGTTCCGGAACAGATCCTGATTCTGGATCATGTCCATCGCGCCACGACCATCGTCGCGCACGTGGTGGGAGGGGGCGATTCGGAAGCGAGCTATCACGATGCGGTCCGGGCGATCGAAAGCCTGGCTCGGGCGGTGGAACAGGTCGGCAGGAAGCAGGGAGTAGGAAGCAGGGAGCAGGATAACGCCACCTCCCTGCTTCCTGGTCCCTGCTCCCCGTCGGTACAGGATACCGCTACCTTCCTGCTTCCTGGTCCCTGCTCCCCGTCGGTAGAGGTGGATCTCGACGACGCGGCTTTCGCGGACCTGGTCCAGCGGTTGAAGGGACATATCGTGGCGGGCGACGTGTTTCAGATCGTCCCTTCCCGCACCTTCACGCTGCCCTGCGCCGACCCCTTCGAGGCCTACCGCCGGCTGCGGGCGGCCAATCCCAGCCCCTACATGTTCCTGGTGCGATCGCCCGGCTGGACCCTGCTGGGAGCGTCCCCCGAAACGGCGGTCAAGGTGTCGGGCACGCCGCTCCAGGTGATGCTGCGTCCCATCGCGGGCACCGCGGCGCGCGGCCGCCGGGCCGATGGCTCGCTCGACACCGAGCTCGATGCCCGGCTGCAGGCGGCGCTGCTCACCGATACCAAGGAGCTGGCCGAGCACATGATGCTGGTGGACCTGGCACGCAACGATGTCGCCCGGGTGAGCCGAGCCGGAACCCGCCGGGTCTCCCGGCTCCTCACGGTCGATCGCTATCAGCACGTGATGCACATCGTGTCGGAGGTCGAGGGCGAGCTGGCACCGGGGCTCGATGCGCTGCACGCCTACGCCGCCTCGATGAACATGGGTACCCTGGTCGGCGCCCCCAAGATTCGCGCCGCCGAGCTGCTGCGGCACCACGAACCCAGCCGCCGGGGACCCTACGGCGGTGCGGTCGGCTACCTGACCCATCGGGGCGAAATGGACACCGCGATCGTCATTCGCTCGGCCCTGGTGCAGCACGGCGTGGCCCATGTCCGGGCCGGGGCGGGCGTGGTCCTGGATTCCGATCCGGTTCGGGAGGCCGACGAAACCCGCCGCAAGGCAGCATCGGTGCTGCAGGCCCTGGCCGGTGGTGGCCCATGACGGCGCCCCTGCACGTGGTGTTCATCGACAACTTCGACTCGTTCACCTTCAACCTGGTGGACGAGTTCGCCCGGAGGGGGGCGTCGGTGGAAGTGTGGCGCAACGACGTGACCGCGTCCCATGCCCTGGCGCGAGCCGAAGCCGCCCCCGGCAACCGCCTGCTGGTGCTCTCCCCCGGGCCGGGAACGCCGCGCGACGCGGGCTGCTGCATCGATCTCATTCGGATGGCCGCGGGCCGGGTCCCGGTCTTCGGCGTCTGCCTGGGACACCAGGCGATCATCGAGGCGTTCGGCGGAGTGGTCGAGTCGGCCGGCGTCATTCTCCACGGGCGCAGCTCGCCGGTGGAGCACCACGGAAATCCGATCTTTCACAACCTGCCGTCGCCGTTTGTGGTGGGTCGCTATCACTCGCTCGCCAGCCAGGCACTGCCGGACCAGCTCGAGGGTCTCGCCTGGACCGATCGCATCGTGATGGCGGTGCGGCATCGCCGGTTCCCGGTCCTCGGGATCCAATTCCACCCCGAATCGGTCCTGACCCCGCAGGGTGGTGTGCTGATCGACAACGTGCTTCAGTGGACCGCAAGCGCGCGGGACTCGCGACCCGCGACCCCCGACTCGTGACGCCGGTGCACATCGCTCTGGTGCTGGATACCCTGAGTCGCCGCAACCTGGCGCGGGAGGAGGCCGCGGCGGTCTTCCTGCATCTGATGGAGGGCCGCTACTCCGAGGTCGAGATCGCCGCGCTGGTCTCGGCGCTCAAGACCCGGGGCGAATCGCCCGAGGAGATCGCCGGGGCCGCCCAGGCGCTCCGCAGCTCGGCCCGGGCCTTCCCCCGCCCCGACTATGCCTTCGCCGACACCTGCGGCACCGGTGGAGACGGTCTGGGAACCTTCAACGTGTCGACCGCCGTGGCGCTGATCGCCGCGGAGCTCGGCATCCCAGTGGCGAAGCACGGCAACCGGTCGGTGTCGTCCCGCTGCGGCTCGGCCGATGTGCTCGAGGCCGCGGGGGTGAAGCTCGACGCGGAGCCGGCGGTGGCACGCCGCTGTCTGGATCAGGCCGGGGTCTGCTTCCTGTTCGCCCCCTCCTATCACGCCGGGGTGCGCCACGCAGCCCCGGTACGGAAAGCGCTCGGCACTCGCACCATCTTCAATCTGCTCGGCCCGCTGGCCAATCCGAGTCAGCCGCCGCTCCAGCTCATGGGCGTCTACGATCCGGCGCTCTGCCTGCCGCTCGCCACCACCCTCGGCCTGCTGGGCGCGGAAGCCGCGCTGGTGGTGCATGGCGCCGGCCTGGACGAGATCGCGCTGCACGGGCCGACCAGGGGCGCCCTCTGGCGTCACGGCCGGGTCACCGAGCTGGAGTTGACTCCGGAAGAAGCCGGACTCTCCCGCCGGCCGGTCGAGGCCCTGGCCGGCGGCGATCCCGCGACCAATCTCGAGCTGCTGCGTGCGCTGCTCGAAGGCCGCGGGCCGGCGGCCCACCGAGAAGCGGTGGCGCTCAATGCCGGCGCCCTGGCCTGGATCTCGGGAAAGGCGGGTACGTTGGGCGACGGCGTGGCGCTGGCGCTGACGGCGATCGAGGGCGGCGGCGGGGCGGAGCGCCTGGTCCACTGGGCGGAGCTCTCTCATGGTGCTTGACCGGATCCTCGAGCGCACCCGGGCCGATCTGGCGCGTCGCACCCAGCAGGTACCGCTGGACCGGCTTCGGTCCCAGATCGTTCCCAGCGACCGCTCGCTGTTCCGCGCGCTGCGCGGGGGACGCACCGGCTTCATCATGGAGTGCAAACGGGCCTCGCCGTCCGAGGGATTGATCCGCGAGCTCTACGACCCCGCGTCGATCGCGGCCGAGTACGCCGGCCACGCGGACGCCATCTCGGTGCTGACCGATGGACCCTTCTTCCAGGGCGCTCTCGAGCACCTGCGGGCGGTCCGACAGGCGGTTTCGCTCCCGGTGTTGCGGAAAGACTTCGTGCTGCAGCCCTACCAGGTGGTTGAAGCGCGAGTCTGGGGGGCGGACGCGATCCTGCTGATGCTGTCGGTGCTGGATGACGCCGCCTGGAGCGAATGCGCTGCCGCCGCCAGCGAAGTGGGACTTGAATCGCTGACCGAGGTCCATACCGACGCGGAGCTGGACCGCGCGCTTCACCTGGGAGCTCCGGTCATCGGCATCAACAACCGGGATCTGAAGACGCTCACGGTCGATCTGGATACGGTGCGCCGCCTGGCCCCGAGGGTGCCGGCCGATCGGGTCCTGGTCTGTGAGTCCGGCATCGGGAATCACCGCGACGTCCGATCCCTGCGCCACCTGGTGGACGGCTTTCTCGTCGGCACGTCCCTGATGCGGCAACGCGATTTGTCCCGTGCCGTCCGCCAGTTGGTCTACGGGATCACCAAGGTGTGCGGCCTCGGCCGGGAAGAGGACGCACAGGCCGCCTGGCGCCTCGGCGCCACCCACGGCGGGCTCATCTTCGCCCCCGAGTCACCCCGCCGGGTCGATCCCGCCAGAGCCACCGCCATCCGGGCCTCGGCGCCGCTCGAGTGGGTCGGCGTCTTCGTCAACGAAGCGCCGGAGGTCATCGTGGACATCGTTCGGCGGCTGGGCCTGTCCGCCGTGCAGCTCCACGGGGAAGAAACGCCGGAACTGCTTGACGCTCTGCGGGCAGCCGTCCCGGCGGGTTGCGAGATCTGGAAGGCGGTCCGAATCCGGGACCACATCCCCACCCCGGCGGACACCGGGGCCGACCGGCTGGTACTGGACACCTGGCGAGAAGACCGGCGGGGCGGGACCGGAGCGCGGTTCGACTGGGCGTTGCTCGAGGGGTATCCCCAGCTCGACCGGGTATTGTTAGGCGGCGGACTCACTCCCGAGACCGCCGCGGCCGCGGATGCGCTGGGAACCGGGGGGCTGGACGTGAATTCAGGCGTGGAAATCTCGCCCGGGGTGAAATCGGCGGCCCGGCTTCGGGAGTTCCTGGAGGCGCGGCGCGGCAGCGGCAGACGAGGAGTGACTCCATGAAGCTGGCCGGCTACTTCGGACGATTCGGCGGAACCTTCGTGCCGGAAATCCTGGTGCCCGCACTGGAAGAGCTGGAAGCCGCCTTTCTGTCGGCCTCGGACGATCCCGTCTTTCAGGCCGAGTTTCAGGCTCTGCTCCGGGACTACGCCGGCCGACCCACGCCCCTCTACCTCTGCCGCAACCTGGTGAGCGAAACCGGGTCGCGGCTCTGGCTCAAGCGGGAGGATCTGCTGCACGGCGGCGCTCACAAGACCAACCAGGCCCTGGGCCAGGGGCTACTGGCGAAACGCGTCGGCAAGACCCGTCTCATCGCCGAGACCGGCGCCGGCCAGCACGGGGTAGCGACCGCCCTGACCGGCGCGGTGCTGGGACTCGAGACCCGGGTCTACATGGGTACCAAGGACATGGAGCGGCAGAAAGCCAATGTCTTCCGGATGCAGCTCATGGGGGCGGAGGTGGTCCCGGTGGATCAGGGGTCCTGCACGCTCAAGGACGCGATCAACGAAGCCCTGCGTGACTGGTCGGCCAGCTACGAGACCACCCACTACCTGCTGGGCACGGTCGCCGGCCCGCACCCGTTTCCCTTGATGGTGCGCGAGTACCAGCGGGTCATCGGGCGGGAAGCACGGGCCCAATACCTGGAGCGCAACGACCGTCTGCCTGACGTGGTCGTCGCCTGCGTGGGCGGGGGATCGAACGCCATCGGCATCTTCAGCGATTTCATTCCCGACCCCGAGGTGCGGTTGCTGGGAGTGGAACCAGCCGGGCGAGGCCTCGACAGCGGATTGCACGGGGCCACCCTGCTCCGGGGGCGGCCGGGCGTGCTGCACGGAGCCTACTCCATGATCCTCCAGGACGACGAGGGTCAGATCCAGGAAACCCACTCGATTTCCGCCGGACTCGACTACCCGGGGGTCGGCCCGGAACACGCCTGTCTGCATGAGATCGGGCGAGCGGAGTATGTAGGCTGCACCGATGAAGACGCGCTGGATGGGTTCCGCCTGCTGGCGCGGGCCGAAGGGATTCTGCCGGCCCTCGAGTCAGCCCACGCTATCGCGGTAGGGGTGCGGTTGGCCCGGGGCGCGGCTCGGCCGATGGAGATTCTGGTCAATCTTTCGGGAAGAGGCGACAAGGATCTCGAGACCGTCCTGCGACACCTGGGAGAGGGCAGTGGGGAGAAGGGAGGCGGGCGTTGACCCGGTACCGGCAGCTGTTTCGACGCCTTGAGGCAGAGCGCGAAGGGGCCTTCGTACCGTTTCTGGTATTGGGTGATCCCGATCCGGGGACCAGCCTCGAGCTGATTCGCACCCTGGTGTCTAACGGCGCCGACGCGTTGGAGCTGGGCCTTCCCTTCAGTGATCCCGTGGCTGATGGTCCGGTCATTCAGGCGGCCGCGACTCGGGCCCTGTCGCGGGGA
>DASWKS010000373.1:0-1710 GCA_036396495.1 Gemmatimonadales bacterium | reverse complement strand
ATCCGGGATCACGCCGGCGGGCAAAGAGATGGACCCGACCATGGGAAGTGGTGTGGCCGGGATCGTGTTAGACACCGTCGGGCAGAGCGCGTACTGGTACACCGACCCTATCGATCCCGCTGAGGGCGAAACCACGGCCATCGGGGCCGGCAACTACACCCTCAACATGTTCTTCGGCCAGCTGCCGGAGGCTACCGCCTCGGAGCAAAACCCCGCCGCGGTCGACGTCGTCGTCACCGTCTCGCACACCGCACCGGACGGTTCCGGGGCGACCACCATCGTGTCTTCCTCGACCGTTACGATCGATGGCCATACACCCAACCCTTATGCGGTGAGCATCGGCGACGGGGACAAACAGACCTTCGACACCGCGGATCCGCGTCGGCTGCGGGTTCAGATCGAGGTCGGCGCAGTCAGTGGGAGCGGCCGCTTCACCCTTGGCCATGACTCCTCCTCAACCCCGAGCAGCCTTGCAACGCCCGCCGTGGTGAGCCCCAACCCGACCCTCATTTCGCTGGCCGCGGCCATCTTCATCCCGCCGGTGTCCTCGGTCCTGCTCAGACGCCGCCGGCTGTCCACCCGCTTGATCAGCGTTGGCCTCTCTATGCTGCTGGTGCTGGCCGTGCTCTCCCAGTCCGTCGTGCCCGCCAGCGGCGCCCCCGATGTGTTTTACCTCCACAACAGCGCCAAGTCCGGTGTCACCCCTGCGGGGAAGCAGATGAACGTCACCCAGGGGACGGGGGCTTCGACGCTGGTATTTGACACTGCCGGTCAGGACGCCTACTGGTATAGCGAGCTGAGCTACCCGACCGGGACCGACAACGGGGGCCTCGCGGCCGGCGCCTACAGCCTCAACCTGTATTTCAGCTCGCTGCCGGCGCCGGGCTTCCCCCAGGTGGTCAAAAGCACCAGCTCGGTCAACGACACCGCCAACACCCAACATACCGTGAGCCTTCCCTCTGGAATCCAGTCCGGCAACCTGCTCATCGTGATCTTCGGGCACAAAGGCGGGACCAATGAGACAGTCACCTGGCCGGGCGGCTGGACTCAGTTCCTGGATGCCAACCAGGTGACGAACGTCGGCCTGAAGGCCGCCTACCGGAAAGCAGATGGCACCGAAGGCTCGACCATCACCGTACAGACCACGAACAGCGTCAGGTCCTCCCACAACAGCTACCGGATCACCGGGGCGGAGGACCCCGCGACCCAGCCACCCGAGAGCGCCGCCTCGAATGGCAACAATGCCAATCCGAATCCGGCGAGCCTCACCCCGACCGGCGGGGCCAAGAACTACCTGTGGATCGCGGCCGAGATCAACAACGACGGCACCAACACGATCACGGCCTACCCGGCGAGCTACTCCGGTGGCTTCCAGGCCAACGGCAATGCCTCGAACTCGACCACCGGCTCGGCCCGGCGGGAGCTCAATGCCTCCTCGGAGGATCCTGGCAGTTTCACCCTCTCCGCCTCGATCGCCTGGGCCGCAGGCACTATCGTGGTGCATCCGGCGGCGGCTCCTTCGGTCGACATCGCTGTGTACGCGCACCACACCGCTACCGACGGCTCCGGGGAGACCCTGATCACCAGCGCCACCACCACCATCACCAACAGCACCGCCAATCCGCTGGCCCTCAGCCTGGGGAGCGGATCCCAGCAGACCTTCAATTCCGGCAATCCGCGGCTGCTGCGCGCTTGGGTGGAAGTGACTGG
>DASWKS010000372.1:0-6310 GCA_036396495.1 Gemmatimonadales bacterium | reverse complement strand
GACGCCGGCATAGGTCATGGGATCGTTGGGCGAGATACCGACGATGAAGGCCCGGCTCAACCCCACTGTGGCCCACGCCAGCGCCACGCCGCCGGCGAGTCCCAGTCCCAGCATCGGGCGCGCCTCGGCAAGCACCGCGTAAACGATCTGGCCCGGCTTGGCTCCCAGGGCGACCCGGACCGCGAATTCCCGGCGTCGCAGCCGCACCAGATACCCGACCACGGCATGGAGCCCAAAGATGGTGAGACCGAACGCCACGACGGCCACGCCTCCCACGAACGCCGCTAGGATCCCGGGCCGGCCGCGCCGCGCGCTCAGCAGCGAGCGCATCGGTTCCACGTCGGACAGGGCCAGCGATTCGTCCTCAGCCGCCACCGCCAGTCGGATCTGGTCCTGCAGCGGCAACGGATCCCCCCCGGTGCGCACCAGCAGCGCGGCATAGGCGCGAGGCGCCTGGGCGAACGGTCGGTACAGGTCGGGGTAAAGCGAATCGCTATACGTCTTGCGGACCTCGCCCACGACGCCGATGACGGTGAGCCACGGACCGGGGGAGTCCACGTTTCCTAACCGGAGCCGCCGGCCCACGGCATCTCCGGTGCTCCACAGCCTCGTGGCCAACGCCCGGCTCACGACCGTCACTGGCTCGCCGTCAGGCAGGTCCCGCTGGTCGAACAACCGCCCCGTCACCAGCGGGATCCGCATCGTGGCGAAGTACCCGGGCGTCACCGTGGTCGGCACCGCCAGTGGACGACCGGCGCCAGGATCGCAGCCGTCGCACTCGACCGCGAGGAATGGGGCCGGACGGAAGGGATGGGGGTGCCCACTGGCGGCGTCGACCACCCCGGGCACCTGTCGGATGCGGTCCAGGATCCTGGTCATCGCGAGCCGCCTTGCATCACCGTCGGGATAGGTGGTTCGCGGCAAGAGTACATGAGCCTTGAGCAATCCCTCCGGCTCGAACCCGAGGTCAACGCGAAGCATGGCCCGGACGCTCTGTAGCAGCAGCGCTCCCTGCGACAGGAGGGCCACGGCTACGACGACCTGCACGGTGGCCAGCAGCCGTCGCATCCGGGTGGCGCCCCGGGGCGGCGTGATGCGCGACAGGGCGTGAGTTCCTTCTCGCGCCGCCAGACTCTGCAACGGGAGCAAGGCCAGGAATCCGAAAGGCACCGCCGTGACGATGAAGACCGCGAGCACGACGAGCGGATCCAGTCCGACCGAATCGACGCCACCCGGAACCGTCACCTCGCCGAATGATTCCATCCCGCGCGTCAGGAAGCCGGCCAGCACCGGGGTCAGACCGACCCCCAGGGCGAAGCCCAAGGCGCCCAGCAGGGCCGCTTCCGCCGCCAACTGCCGGGCCAGCCGGCCCCGAGTTGCGCCGAGCGCCCGGCGAACGCCCAGCTCGCCGATCCGGGCGGTGGTCCGAGCCAGGAGCAACGCCCCGGCGCTGGCCTGCGCCAAGAGCAACAGCAGCAGCGCCGCGGCGAGCAGCACATGCAGCACCGGGCGAATCTGGTACACGTGCTCGTCCTGAGTCGACACCAGGGACATGCGCCAGCTCGAATCGCCCACCGCCACCTGCTCCCGGACCACCGCCGTGAGCCTCGCCGCGGCGGCGGTCGGGGTCAGGCCGGCCGGCAGACGCGCCAGCGAGAACATGCGCGGCGTGCCTAACGGACGCAGCATGTCGGTGAAGCGATGCAATTGCCAGTCGGCCGGGGGCAGCACCCCCACGATCGTGATCAGCGCGTCCTCATCGGGCCGGTCGGTGGAATGGGCCCTTACCGTGGAACCCACCACCCGGGAGTCGGCACCGAAGCGGCGCCGCCACAGCCCATCGCTGATCAGGGCCACGGTGGATCCGGGGACGTACTCGCTGGGGAGAAAGGCCCGGCCCAGGGCCGGCCGTACCGCCAGGAGCTCGAAGAAGCCGGGGGAAACCCAGGAACCGTCGACGTATTCCGGCGGCCCGTTGCCGACGAGGGTGAATCCGTCGAGGTCCCAGGCCACGGTGCCTTCGAACAGACGGGCTGCGCTGGTCCAGTCGACCGCTCTCAGATCGGGAGGGTTGGGCAGAGGAGCCCGGGTCGGCGCGGTGAGCACGGAGACCAGCCGCTCCGGTGCGGGGAAGGGAAGGGGACGGAGGAGGTACGCTCGTGCCAGGGCCATCGAGAGACCCACGCCGGCGATGGCGACACCCAGCAGGATCACGACGGACCCGGAATGAAGCGGGGCTCGTACGGTCCGGAGCACTGCATAGCGGACATCCGCCACCAGATCGGACAGCACCCGGCCGCCGCGCGCGTCGCGAGCGTGCTCCTTGGTGGCTTCGACGCCACCGAACGACAGTCGCGCGCTCCGCCGCGCCGCCACGGGCGAGAGACCGGTTCTCTCGAGCTCACGGGTCGCCTCGAGCAGATGGAACCGGATCTCGTCGTCCATATCCCGTTCCACCGCCCGAGGGGCCGTAAGCAGTCGCAGCCGGCGGACCGCTTTACGCCACCATTTCATGAGCCACCCGGGTGTTCGGCCGCCAGGATCAGGTCGACGGCGCCCGAGAAGAGCCGCCAGGTATTGGTCTCCCTGACCAGCCGGGCCCGGCCCGCGGCGGTCAGGTGATACACCTTGATCCGGCGGCCCTCGTCCGAGACCCGCCACTCGCCGCTGATCAGGTCCTCATCCTCCAGGCGATAAAGCGCGGGGTAGAGCGAGCCCTGGTTGATCAGCAGCACATCCCGCGAGATCGCCTGGATCCGTTTGGCGATGGCCCAGCCGTGCTGGGGCTCGAGCCCGAGGGTCTTGAGGATCAGCAGATCGAGGGTGCCCTGGAGCAGGTCGGGGTCTTTGCGGGCCATAGGGAGCTCGTTGATGCCTTGTCAGTCTACAATGGCAAAGTATGGTTCTGTTGTAGGATGTCAAGGTATGCGAGCCCACGCCGGAGCAGTCACCGGCTAGTGACTCAGGCGCGGCGACCGGTTAAAATTCAAGGCTTTACGTGTCCCCGCAGAGACGAGGGCCATGCCCTTCAGCATGACAGGGTTCGGGGCGGCGGAAGGACCGGTGGCCGGCGGGCATCTCCGGGTGGAGATCCGCACCGTCAACCACCGGTTCTTCAATCCCGCCTTCAAGCTCCCATCCGACCTGGCGCCGCTGGAGCTCGATCTCCGGGAACGGCTGCGCAAGGAGTTCGAACGGGGTCACGTGGCGGTCTCAATGCGGTGGGTGAACGGCAGCCACGGACCCGGCAGCCTGCAGCTCAATGTGGACCGTGCCCGGGAAGCCATGGCGCGGCTCCGCGAGCTTCAGACCGCGGTCGGTCTCTCGGGCGAAATCTCCCTGGAGCTGCTGGCCCGCCAGATGGATGTGCTCACGCTGGGTGAGAACGAGACGCCGGCCGTGGCCTGGACCGAGGTGGAGCCGATCGTGGCCGACGCTGCCACCGATTGCAGGGCCATGCGACGGCGCGAAGGCGATGCGCTGGCTTCCGAGCTGCGCCAGCACCTGGAAGAGCTGGCCCGCATGACCCGGGACATCGAGTCCCGGGCGCCCGAGCGGATGGTGCACGAGCGCGACCGGCTGCGGATGTCGATTGCCGAGCTGCTGGAAGGTCGCCCGGTCGACGACGGCCGGATGGCGCAGGAGCTCGCGTTCATCGCCGAGCGGTTGGATATCACTGAGGAGCTGGTGCGGTTGCGGGCCCACTTCGGCGCCACCGAGGCTGCGCTGGCGAAACCCGGCGCCATCGGCAAGCAGCTGGGCTTTCTGGTGCAGGAGATGGGCCGCGAGATCAACACCATCGGCTCGAAGGCCAACGATGCGGCCATTGCCCAGACCGTGATCGCGATGAAGGGCGAGCTGGAGAAGTTCCGGGAGCAGGTCGAGAATCTCGAGTGAGACCGTTTCTCCTCGTGCTCTCGTCGCCGTCGGGCGGAGGCAAGTCCACCATCACGCGCCGATTGCTGGCCGAGCGCACGGATGTGGGATACTCGGTGTCGGCGACGACCCGCGCTCCGAGGGCCGGGGAGCAAGACGGGGTCCACTATCACTTTCTCACCCCGGAGGAATTTGCCGGGCGCGAAGCGGCGGGCGAGTTCATCGAGGCGGCCACCTACGGTGGCTTCCGGTACGGCACGCTCCGCTCCGAGGTCGAGAGGGTGCTGGCGAGTCGGCGGCACGTGCTGCTGGACATCGAGGTGGATGGCGCGCGCCAGGTGAGGCAGGCGGCCCCCGATTCGGTACACGTGTTTCTGCTGCCCCCTTCGGCGGCGATCCTGGCCGAACGACTCCAGGGCCGGAACACCGAAGACGGGGCCGCCCTGAGCCGGCGGATGGAAATCGCCGATCGCGAGCTGGCCAGCGTCGCCGCCTACGACTATCTGGTGGTGAATGACAACCTGGCCGAGGCCGTGAAGCAGGTGGGCGCGATCATCGATGCCGAAAGCCGGAGGGTCAACCGGCTCACCCACCTCGACGAGACCGTCTCGCGACTGCGGCAGGAACTCGGCACTAACACTCGGTCCCGAAACAGTGAACAGTGAACAGTGAACAGTGAACGGTAACCGGTAATGAGCCGGCCGGAACGCGGAGACGGTTCACTGTTGACCGTTTACCGTTTACCGTTGACCGGACTCGAATCCACTACGGAGAGGTAAGAAGGATGGAGATCTTCACGCCGCAGGACGCCGCCAAGACCGGGGGCACCAAGTACCGCGCGATTCTGATCGCAGCCAAGTTCGCCCGGATGCTCAACGAGATGCCCAAGGACCATCAGGTCAGCTGGGACGAGGAAGATCGCCAACAGAAGCTCACCACGCTCGCCATGTCCAAGCTGGTGGATGGCGATCTCGGCTTCCGCGAGCTGCGGCGGCGGCGCTCGGAGGTCTGATGCGGCTCGCCGGACGTCGGCTGCTGCTCGGCGTCTCCGGCGGGATCGCCTGCTACAAGAGCTGTATCCTGGTGCGACGGCTGCGTGAGGCCGGTGCGCTGGTGGACGTCGTAATGACCCGGGGCGCTACGCGGTTCGTGCGCCCCGTGACGTTCGAAGCCCTGAGCGGGCGGCCGGTCCGGACCTCGCTGTGGACCCGGGGCGAGGCGCTGGATCACGTGCGCCTGGCCGAGGAGGCGGAGCTGATTGTGCTGGCCCCGGCCACCGCCGACCTGCTCGCCCGGGCCGCGCTCGGCCTGGCCGATGATCTGCTCACCTCGATGCTGCTGGCCCGAAGCGGCCCGGTCCTGGCCGCCCCCGCCATGAACGACCGGATGTTCGCGGCTGCTCCGACCCGGAGCCACATCGCCTCGCTGGCTGCCCGCGGCTGGCACTTCGTGGGACCGGCCATCGGTCCGCTGGCCGAGGGTGAAAGCGACACACCGGGACGGATGAGCGAGCCGGAAGAGATCGCCGAGCATGCCGCCCGCTTGTTGCTGTCCGGCGGACCGCTGCAGGGCAGCCGGGTGGTGGTCACGGCTGGCCCAACCCGGGAGGCGATCGATCCGGTGCGGGTCATCACCAACCGGTCGAGCGGAAAGATGGGCTACCGCCTGGCTGAAGCGGCGTGGCGCCGCGGCGCGCTGGTGACACTGATCTCCGGGCCCAGCAGCGAGACGGCGCACTCGGGTATCAACACCATCCGAGTGGAGAGCACCGCGGAGCTGCGGGACCGGCTGGCGGAGCGGCTGCCCGAGACTGATGTGCTGATCATGGCGGCGGCACCGGCCGATTACGCGCCGGCCAATCGCGCCACTGAGAAGACACCGCGCCAATCCGGGAATCTGACGCTTGCACTCGTGTCCACACCGGATATTCTCTCCGACACCAAATCCCTTCGCAAAGCGGGCATGCTGACGGTGGGGTTCGCGCTGGAAACCGGCGATGCGCTGGCCAAGGGCCGGGCCAAGCTGGAGCGAAAGGACCTCGATCTGATCGTGGTGAACGATGCGCTGCAGCCTGGAGCGGGCTTCGAGGTAGATACGAACATCGTGAGCATCCTGCACAAGGACAGCCGCCAGACCAACGTGTCGCTCGCCAGCAAGGCGCAGATCGCCGAGGCCATTCTCGACGTGGTGGAAGCGGAACTCTGACGGGCGGGCGGACAGTCGGACAGTCGGACAGTCGGACAGACGGACGGTAACAACACGTGCCTGATCCCCGTGCCACATATCTCCGCATTCAGGCTGAGCTGGGTGGGCCGGAGGTTATCCTGACGAACCGTCCGTCGGTCCGCCCGTCCGTCAGTCCGGCTCTCGACCGCCAGCCCGCCAGTCCGCCCGCCCGCCCGAAGAAGGATTGGCGCAGCGACGCGCCGCCGAT
>DASWKS010000371.1:0-4583 GCA_036396495.1 Gemmatimonadales bacterium | reverse complement strand
TGGAGTCCGGTGACTATGTGGCGCTGCTCAAGATCACCAGTGACTTTCTGGATGCGGCCGACAAGCTACCCACCGAGGCGGCCCGCCGGATGCACCGCCTGGAGCTCAAGCGGCTGCTCTCGAAGCACTACATCGCCCAGTTCGCTCGCATGGCGGGGACCGGGGCGCAACGCGATCTCGCGGTCGACGTGCTGCGGCGGCTCGGCTCCGACGCCACCGAGATTCTGATGGACCTGCTGATCGAAACCGAAGCGATGGCGGAGCGGCGAGGCTATTTCTCGGCGCTCACCCGCATGGAGGACGGCACCGAGATCATCGTCCACCATCTCGAGCATCCGCAATGGTACGTAGTCCGGAACGCCGCCGAGCTGTGCGGGGAGATGCGGCTGGTCAACTCGGTCCCCCGGCTGGCGCACCAGGCGACCCATGCCGACGAGCGGGTCCGCCGGTCAGTGGCGGTGGCCCTCGCCCGCATTGGCACGCCCGAAGCCCTGGAGCCGCTGGCCCGGATGCTCAAGGACGCTTCCCCCCAGGTTCGGATCCAGATGCTCGGCAATCTGGACGGCTCCAAAGCCAGGCCTCTGGCCATGCCCCTTGCGGCGCTCCTGCAAACCGAAGAGCATCCTGACGTGCTCCGCGAAGTGCTGCGGGCCCTGGGCCGGATCGGAACCCCGGATGCACTGCTCGCGTTGCGCCGGGTGGCTCAGGGCGAGGTCCGCCGCTTCGGGAAGCGTATCCGGCTACAGGCGATCGAAAGCCTCGGGTCGGTCGGCGCACCGGGAGCACAGATCCTGAGGGGCCTGGCGGGAGATACCGATCCAGAAATCGGCTTCGCCGCGGCCAAGGCGCTGCAGGACTCCACCGTTTGAATCCGGAGTTCGACCATGCGCACTGCTGGGACAACCGCCGGCCACGGACTGGCCGGCCGGCTGGTGTTGTTCGGCGTCGGGCTGGCCGCCTGCGGCACCGAGGTCTACAGCGGCCGGGAGGACGTCGCGGCCGAGGCGGGCGAAGCCATTCTGGCACCGAGCCAACTGGCCACCTGGGTAGCGAGGTCACCCTCCCGGCCGCCTAACGCGAACGACGCGGGGTTCGTCGCGCTGGCCTGGATCGACTATTCCCTTCTGGCAGACGCCGTGGCCGGCGGCGCCGGGCTCACCGATTCGGTGACCGCCGCCCAGGCCCTCGAGCCCGACCTCACGCTGCTGCCACTGCGCCGGTGGCATGACAGCCTGATCGCCCGCCGTCCCCGCGTCGCCCCCGATCAGCCGGACACTCTGTTTGCGGACGATGGACTGCGGGTCTTCCAGCAGATCTTCCTCCGGATCGCCGACCCCAACGATGTCCGCGCCAACACGGCGGTGCGGGAGCGGGCGGAATCCCTCATGGTCCGGGTTCGCGCGCCGGGGGCGGATTTCAGCGGCTTGGCCCGGCAGCACTCCGAGGATCCCACCGCGCCCCTGGGCGGATGGCTGCCACCCTCGCGCCGGACCGGGTTCCTTCCCGAGTTCGTCCGCGGGACCTGGCGCATCAAGCCCGGAGAAACCCACGGCGTCATCACGCGCAGCGGATTCCATATCGTCCGGCGCCCTCCGCTCGAGGAGGTCCGGGATCGCCTGCGCCAGTACGCTGAATCGCTGGCGACCCGGCGGGCCGACTCGGTGTACCTGGATAGTCTGGTCGCGGCCCGGAGGCTGGCGCTGGGGACCGACGTGCCGGAACGGCTGCGAGGTTTCTTCAACGACCCTTCGCGCCGGACCGGCGACACCCAGCCCCTGGCGCAATGGGAGGGCGGTCAGCTGCTGCTGGAACGGGCTGCCATCTGGATCGACCTGCTGCCGCCTCGGGCCTATCTCGACTTGCGCGGCACCAGCGACGTTCTCCTGGAACGATTTACCCGCGAGTTGGCTCAGCAGTTTCTGCTCTTCGACGAGGCGGGGCGAAACGGAATCGGGGTGACATCCGCGGACTGGGCCCGGCTCTACCCGGGCTACCAGCGGGGGCTCGGCTTGTCGCTCGGGATGCTCGGGGCGGATTCCAGCGGCGGCCTCCCCGCGGCCGAGCGGGAGGCTCGGGTCAACGCCCTGATCGACCAGTTGACCTCCGATTCGACCCGTTGGAGGGCGCTGCCCAGCGCGTTGGGTGCGGTGCTCCGGGCCCGGGCCGGATACCGGCTGCACCAGCGAGGATTGGACCGGGCGGTCGCGGAGGCCGCGACCAAGTAAGCTTTTCATGTGCGGCGAAAACCGGTGGTTGGCGTCTCCTAAACGCCCCAATCCAGCTGTTTCGGAGGCTGTCTATGCGACGCTCCTTCCACGGCGTTTCGGTGCTGGCTGCGCTGGCCCTCGCCTGCAGTGGCGATGACGACGGCGGGATCAATCCCAACGAGCTTAGCATGTCATTGGGAAACCCCAGCGGCAACGTCCAGACCGGGCCGCCCAACGCTCAGCTCGGGCCCTTTCGGGTTCGTCTGACCCGCGGCGGTACCCCGGCGTCGGGGCTCGCCGTCACCTGGAGCGTGACCTCCGGCGGCGGCACGCTGAACGTGCCCACCAGCATCACGGACGACCAGGGAGACGCGGAAGCGGTCCTGACGTTGGGCCCCACGGCCGGCGTCGTGACGGTGACCGCTACCTCGACCGGGGCGCAGGGTTCTCCTCGGACCTTCAACGCGACCGCCGTCGTACCCGGTGAGTTTGCCCAGGTCGAAGTGCGCAACAATGACTTCGCCCCGACCAACGTCGCCATCAACGTCGGCGGTACCGTGGCATTCGTCTGGCCTGTGGGCGCCGAAGATCACAACATCGTGCCGGTGGCTCCAGCCACCAGGCCCAGCCAGGAAACGGTGCGTGACGGTCCGTTCACCCACGAGGAGAGCTTCAGTACGGTGGGGACCTTTCAGTATTTCTGCAGCGTGCACGGGAGCGCCACCACCGGCATGAGGGGTCAGGTCGTGGTCCAGTGAGACCCGGGCTGCTGGCTCTTGCGGCCCTCCTCTCGGCGGCCGGCGCTGCCCAGGCCCAGGATGATTGTCGCCCCGGTCCGGAATCCAACGAAGCGCAGACGCTCGGTATCTTCAGTGTGCCGCTGGCCTTCTCGCCCGCCGGGGCGCCCGGACCCGGATCGGGACGGGTACGATTCGCCCTCGAGGCGAGCTACTTGCCCGAGGTCGACCCCGAAACCGCGACTCCCACCATCTGCCGCCCCGGCAAAGGACCGGAGAACACCGATCTTCTGATCGGCTTCCTCCGTCCTCGGGTGGTCCTGCGGGTGGGCAATCATGTGGCGATCGACGCGGCCTGGGTACCGCCGATCCGGGTCAACGGCGTCAAGGCCAATCTGGTCGGATTGGCAGTAGGGTGGTCAACCGATCTGGGCCAGTCGGTCAGCCTGGGCCTGCGGGCTCACATGACCCTCGGTCAGGTCAACGCTCCGATCACCTGTTCCGAGGAAGCTCTGCTGGATCCGCTCAGCGAGTGCTTCGAGGGCACCGAGTCGGACGATCGCTACCAGCCGAACATCTACGGAGCGGACGCGACCTTCGGCTTCCGCGCCGCGGGCGGCCGGATCCGACCCTACCTTGGCGCGGGGTACAACCGGCTGGTTCCCCGCTTCCAGGTGAACTTCGTCAACCGTCTGGGTGAGCTCGATAATCGCCGGGTCTTCGTCGACCTGAATCGGGCGGTGGTCTTCGGCGGGTTGGCTTGGCAAGCTGGTTCCAGGTTCAGCCTGGTGGGAGAGATCTACTCCGCACCAGCCGACGCCACGACGGGGAGAGTGGTGTTGTCAGTCGGTCAGTCGGTCAGTCGGTCGGTCGATCAGTAGCTCAGCCGGGCGGTCAGGCGGTCGTCCGGTCAGCTAGTCGGCCGAACTTCAACTCGGACCGACGGACCGACGGACCAACTTCCGTCAGCGATCGGACCACACCGCCAGTTCGTTGCCGCTCGGGTCGGCGAAGTGGAACCGCCTGCCGCCGGGGAACTGGTGAGTCGCCCGGACGACCCGCCCGCCAAGCTGGGTGATCCGGGCCTGCATCGCATCCAAGTCCTTGGCATACAGCACCACGAGAATGCCGCTTCCGGCCCGGCGTTCCGCTTTGCGCAAACCGCCGCTGAGACGCCCGTCGGTAAAACTGGCGTAGTCGGGGCCGTAATCGGTGAAGGTCCACCCGAAGGCTTCCTGGTAGAACCGCTTGGCGCCCGGTACGTCGGTGACCGGGATCTCGACGTAGTCGACCCGCCGATCGTGGGCCGCCTGGGCCGCCCGGGAGATGTCGGCGCAGCCTTCGCGCCGCTGAGTGTCCACCACCTGAAGCACCCGCCAGCCTTCGGCCGTCCGCACCAGCTGGTAGCTGTCGACGCCGCAGTGACTCACCTGGCCGCCCACCAGGAAGTCGTACTGCACCCATACGGTGGCGAGGTTGTCGTCCACCCGTACTTCCGGATGGTAGATCCGTTCCTCCAGCCCCCGGCCCGCGGCGGCGCCGATGGCCTTGAGGAAATCATCCAGCGAATTCACCCGATTGAACGGCGCGCCATCACGGGTGCCGGTCTGAATCACGCGGGCCGCGGGGTGCATCACCG
>DASWKS010000370.1:0-2757 GCA_036396495.1 Gemmatimonadales bacterium | reverse complement strand
CGACACTTTTGTGGCCGGAACGGCCGTCTTCGGTGAGGCCGATCCGGCCGAAGCCGTCCGGGCCCTCAAGGGCGCGTGCACAGTGAGGGTGTAAGCATGGCAAGCAGCAACGGGAGACAGTGGGGCTACGTGGCGGCCATCGTGGGCGGATTGGCGCTGGGTGCGGTGTTGTTGACCAAGCTCGCCCCCGTCCCCGATGGGGTGGAGGTCGGACGCCGCGCTCCCGACTTCAAGGCACTGGACATCGCCAGCGGCGATACGGTCTCGTTGCGGGAGAAGTACGCCGGCAAGGTGGTGCTGGTGAACATCTGGGCCACCTGGTGCATCCCCTGCCGCAAGGAAATGCCCGCGATGCAGGAGCTGTACGACAAGCTCAAGGACCACGGCTTTGCCATCGCCGCCGTGAGCGTCGATGAAGGGAACCTGGCCGACGTCACCGCATTCACATCGGACCTGGGGTTGACCTTCGACATCCTGCACGACAAATCGGGGAAGATCGAGCAGGTCTACCAGACCACTGGCGTGCCGGAAAGTTTCCTGATCGGCAAGGAAGGCAACATCGTGAGGAAGCAGATCGGCGAGCATCCCTGGAGCTCGCCCGCCAACCAGCGGATCGTGGCGAAGCTGCTGGGCATCGAGCTGCCCTCCGAATCCGCCGTGGTGCCCGCGGCTGCCCCCGACCGGGATGGCTGAGTTCGTTCTCGGCATCGAAACCTCCTGCGACGAAACCTCCGCGGCCGTGCTCCAGGTGGAACACGGTCGCTCGACGCTCCAGAGCCTGGTCATCCTCTCCCAGGACGTCCACCAGATCTTCGGGGGTGTGGTGCCGGAGCTGGCCAGCCGGGCCCATCTCCGCACCATCGGACCGGTGGTCGACCGGTCGCTGGCGGAAGCCGGGATCGGGCTGGACCAGGTGCGCGGCATCGCGGCGACAGCCGGCCCCGGCCTGATCGGTCCTCTGCTGGTGGGACTCACCTACGCCAAGACCCTGGCCTGGAAGCGCGAACTTCCCTTGGTCGGAGTGCACCACCTCGAAGGCCACCTGTTCGCCCCGACCCTGGAGCAGCCCGATCTCTCACCCCCGTTCGTCGCGTTACTGGTGAGCGGGGGTCACACTATGCTGCTCGAGGTGCGGGCGTGGGGTCGGTATCGCCTGCTGGGACAAACCCGGGATGATGCCGCCGGCGAGGCCTTCGATAAGGTCGCGGCGCTGCTGGGCCTGGGCTATCCCGGTGGTCCGGTCATCGAACGGCTGGCGGGTGAAGGCCGTCCCGGCCGGTTTCGCCTGCCCCGCCCCATGCTGGACGCCGAGGGAGCCGATCGCTTCGCCTTCTCGTTCAGCGGGCTCAAGACCGCGGTGCTCCGAGCCGTCCAGCTCAGTGACAACCTGGAGCGCGACCGGGCCGATCTCGCCCGGGCCTTCCAGGACGCTGCGATCGAGGTGCTGGCGGTGAAGACGGCGCGCGCAGTGGAGGAATGCGGAGTCGATACGGTGGTGTTAGGCGGCGGCGTGGCCTGCAACCAGGCGTTGGTTGAGTCGGTCCGTCGGTCCGTCGGTCCGTCGGTCCGCCTGGCCGTCGCGGCCCCCCGGCTCAACACCGACAATGCGGCGATGATCGCGGCCGCGGGCGCGTGGCGCTTGGCCCAGGGCGAACGCAGCGGGTGGGATCTGGAGGCCCGTGATGATCTGCCTTTTCCTGGATTGGTGAAGTGAGGGGTTGGAGGCGGGAATGAACTGGAGAATGCCCAGTGCCCAATGCCCATGGCAGAAGGTGTCCGTGATGCGAGTCCCGCTCTACAATCGGCACTGGGCATTGGGCACTCTCCAGTTTATTCCTCCCTCAAAAGTCCTACCTAAGACCTGACGACCAATGACAACCGTTTACCCCCTCAAGTTCCAGATCGGTCCGCTCGAGATCACCGGCTTCGGCCTGATGATGATGGCGTCGTTCATCGTGGGCGGCTGGCTGGTGGCGCAGGAGCTCAAGCGGCGTCGACTGAACGAGGACTACGCCGGCGACATCATCTTGGGCGCCGTGGTCGGCGGGATCGTGGGGGCCAAGCTCTGGTTCGTGGGACTGCACGGACTCGACACGTTGTTCAGCCGGGGCGGGCTGGTCTGGTATGGCGGGTTCTTCGGCGGGTGCACCGGGGTCATCCTGATGAGCCTCCGGCGCGGTGTGCCGATCCGGCTGACCGCCCATCTGGTCGCGCCGGCTCTGCCCGCGGCCTATGCGGTGGGACGGATCGGGTGCTTCATGGTGGGGGACGACTACGGCTTCCCCACCACCGTGCCGTGGGCCGTCAAGTTTCCCCAGGGTCTCCCCCCCACCACGGCGGGAAGCCTGGCCGAGTTTGGATTCCGAGTGCCCGACGGCGTGATCCCCACCGAGGTGCTCGCGGTCCATCCGACCATGCTCTACGAAACCGCGATCATGACGGTGGTGTTCATGGTCATGTGGAAGCTGCGCCGCAAAGCCTGGGGCACCGGCTGGCTGTTCGGCCTCTACCTGGTGCTGGCCGGCGCCGAACGGTTCTGGGTGGAGTTCTATCGGGCGAAGGACGACCGGTTTCTCGCGGGATTCACGTTGGCCCAGGCAACCAGTGCGGTGATCGTGCTGATCGGTCTGGTAGTGATCGGGCGATTGAAGAACGCGGCAGAGGCGGCACCGGGAACATTCCTGGGCGGGCGGGCGGACAGGGGGGCGGGCGGACAGGCGGGCGGACGGGCGGTGACCTAGGAGCCCGGCGGTGCGG
>DASWKS010000369.1:0-3710 GCA_036396495.1 Gemmatimonadales bacterium | reverse complement strand
CGCTCGTGGTCGCTGGGCGAGGCGAACCGGGTGAGGTCGTTCACGTAGCGGCGGTAGGCCTGGTCGGTCGGAATCCGGCCGGCGGACGTGTGGGTGTGGTACAAGAATCCCTTGGCTTCGAGGTCGCTCATGATGGAGCGTATCGAGGCAGACGAGAGCCCCAGCGGGTAACGCCGGGCAATGGTCTGGCTCCCGGCGGGCTCAGCCGTCTCGATGTAAGTATGAATGACCGCCTCGAGCACGCGGCGCTCGCGTTCGGTAAGGGCGTCAGCCGACGGCATCTCGTAAATCTAGTACTGAGTGCAGAGTGCCGAGGACTGAGTGTCACAACCCTGCGACCAGCGCGTCCAGGCGGAGCCAGCCTTCAGGGGTGAGTCGAACCCGGCCATTCTGGCATACGGCCCAGCCCTGCTCCAGCCAGAGGGTCTGGTGGGGCTCTGGGACCAGCTCATCGGAGACGCCTGCTGCGGTCCGGAGGCCCAGGTACTGCTCTTCCAGGACGAGCTGGTCGGGCGTGAGCGTCTCGCGACCGGCGACAGGATCGGCACCCGATTCCACTGCCCTCCGGTATGCCTCCCACTCCCGGATGTTCCAGGTCCGGTCCCGACCGGCTCCGCTATGGGCCGAGGGCCCGAGCCCGATGAAGGGTTTGCGCTGCCAGTATCCGGCATTGTGGCGGGCCTCGAATCCGGGGCGGCCGGCGTTGGACACCTCGTAATGCTGGAACCCGGCCGACCGGAGCCGCTGGTTGGCCCAGAGATACTGGTCCGCCACCCGTTCATCGGGCAGGGAGTGCACCGTCCCGCGGGTAGTCCATTTGCCGAGCGGAGTCCCCGATTCCACGGTGAGAGCGTAGAGCGAGAGATGCTCCGGCTGGAGAGACAGGGCCCGCTCCAGATCCGCGCTCCACTCGCGGGTGAGCTCTTGGGGTAGCCCATAGATGAGATCGAGCGAGAGATTCGCGAAGCCGGCGGCCCGGAGGATCCGGACCGCGTCCTCGATCTGATCCGCGGTGTGAGTGCGGTGCATCCATTCCAGTACCGCGGGATCGAACGACTGGCCGCCGAGGGAGATCCGATTGATTCCGCTCTCCCGCCACGCCGCGGCCCGCTCCCGGGTCACGTCATCCGGATTGGTCTCGAGGGTGATCTCCGCGGCCGGGAGGATGGTTCGCTCGGCGCGTATGCCGGTCAGAATCCGCGCCAGGCCGGCGGGTTCCAGGCGGCTGGGTGTGCCCCCACCGAAATAGATGGTCTCGACCTCGGGTGCATCGTCCCACCAGGGCAGCTCCTGCCGCAGGCGCCACTCCGCGAGCACCGATTCGGTGAAGGCGGCGGCGGGCGTTTCCCGCCGGACCGCAATTGCAAAATCGCAGTAGCTGCAGCGCCGGGCGCAGAAGGGGACGTGGACGTAGATCAACATTGGCGATTGACGATTTCTCGATTGACGATTGCCCCGCCCCCGCGTAATCGTCAACCGTCAATCGTCAATCGTCAATGGTTCTGGCCGCGGCAAACTTTGCCTTCGCCAGCCCAAACACCATCCCGGGCCGTTGCGACACCATACCCTGGATCTCCATCACTCCCAGAACCGCCAACACCTGTCCGGTGGGCAGACGCAGCGTGGCCGCCAGCTCGTCGGCCTGCCGCGGGCCGCTGTTGAGCAGCGCGAGCACCTTCCCCTGGGGAGATGACGGATCCGGGAGGGGCAAACCGGTCACCCCAACCCCCGGGCGGATTTCCGGGTAGCGCAGGAGCAGATCGTCCAGCTCGAGCACGGCAATGGCCCCATCGCGCAGCAGCTGGTTGGCCCCGACCGAGGTGGGGCTGGTTACTGGACCGGGGACCGCCATGACATCGCGTCCCAGATCGAGCGCCTCATTCGCGGTGATGAGCGCGCCGGAACCGACCGCCGCTTCGATGACCACCGTGACTCGGGCCAGGCCGGCGATCAGACGGTTGCGCTTGGGAAACGCACCCGCGTGAGGACGCTCCCCCGGTGGCAACTCGCTGAGAAGGAGACCGTGCTGTTCCACCGAGCCGTAGAGTTGGCGATTGGCGGCCGGGTACACCACGCCCAGACCATTGCCCAGGACACCAATGGTGCCGCCGTCGACCGCGAGCGCGGCCCGGTGGGCCACCGCGTCCAACCCGCGGGCCATGCCACTCACCACCACCAGTCCGGCCGCGGCCGCACCGCCGGCCAGCGCCTCGCATACTTCCGCGCCATAGCGGCTGTGGTCACGACTGCCCACGATGGCGACCGCGGGCCGCGCCAGGAAGTCCAGCTTGCCGGCCGCAAACAGGGCCAGAGGCGGTGGCGTCACCGGCGACAGCGACTGGGGGAACCGGGGGTCGCCCGGAAGCAGCAGCTCACCGCCTAACCGTTGGAGATCATCCAGGACCTGTTCCGCCGTCGCCAGCCGCACCCGCTGGATCGCGGTGGCCAGGGCTGGGCCCACGTCCGGGATAGTGCGCAAAAACGCGAACGGCGCCGCGCGGGCGCCGCCGGCCGAGCCACACGCGCTCAGGAGCGCTCGCAGCCGACCCGGGCCTATCCCGGGGACCAGCGCCAGTGAGAGATACGCCAGCCGTTCCTCGCCTTCGAGCGGCGGCAGCGGAAGCTCATTCGAGTTCATTCAGCACCTCATGTCCCCGGTCCGCCTCATCCAGCCGGAGCTGCAGCACCCGGCGCCAGAGCGACTCCTTCAGGTCCTCGAGCCCCTGCCCCGAGGCGCTGGAGATCACCTGCACCGCCTGCGCCTCGGGTGCTGCCACCGGGAAGAGCTCCGCCTCAGGCGGCAGCAGGTCGCGCTTGGTGAAGACCAGCAGATGGGGCCGGTGCGCGAGGGCCTGGCTGTAGAGCTCCACCTCGCGCCGGAGCCGCTGGTACACCGCGGCGGGGTCGGCGGCGTCGAGCGGAACCAGGAAGGCCAGCAAACGGGTCCGCTCCACATGGCGCAGAAACTGGAGGCCCAGGCCCTTGCCACGATGAGCCCCTTCGATGATCCCCGGAATATCGGCCACCACGTAGGAGCGGGCGCCCGACAGTCCCACCACACCGAGATTGGGTTCCAGGGTGGTGAAGGGATAGTCGGCGATCCTGGGCCGGGCGGCGGAAATCACCGACAGCAGCGTGCTCTTCCCGGCGTTGGGCTCGCCCACCAGCCCGACGTCGGCAATCAGCTTGAGCTCGAGCTGCAGCTCGCGTTGCTGGCCTGCTTCGCCCGGCTCCCACTCGCGGGGCGCCTGGTGGGTTGAAGTGGCGAAACGGGCGTTGCCCCGCCCGCCCCGTCCGCCCCGCGCCACCAGAATGGGACGGCCGGGCTCCAGCGCCTCGCCTAACACCTCGCCGGAACCGGTGTCCCGGACCACCGTGCCGGGCGGCACCGGGAGAACCAGATCGTCGCCCGACCTGCCGGTCATGGTCTTGCCCTTGCCATGCTGGCCGCGCTCGGCCTTCCACACCGTGCGGTACTTGTAGTCCAGCAGGGTGGCGAGGTTGGGGTCGGCGACCACGAAGATGCTGCCACCGCGACCCCCATCACCTCCATCGGGACCGCCCTTGGGCACGTACTTGAAGCGGGCGAAGGAACACGCGCCCGATCCGCCGGTACCGGCCGCCACCGTGACGGTGGCCAGGTCGATGAATGTCATGCCTCGCGTTTCCTGACCTTGGCCCACGTTGACTGGACCAGCTCCCGAACGGAT
>DASWKS010000368.1:0-3114 GCA_036396495.1 Gemmatimonadales bacterium | reverse complement strand
CCCCCGCCGCATGCGACGAGGAGCAGAACCAGCCCGGAGATGAGTCGCATCATGGAGGAAGTCTATAATTGAATCGTCGCCCTCTCCAGCCGAGGCAGGCCCATGACGATCACGCTAGGTGCGTTCGAGAGGCTGGATCAGCGCCAGCGCACCCTCCTCACCGTCGCCGCCCTCGTGGTCATTGCCTATGGCATCCGGGCCGCCGCCTCCGTACTGGACAGCCTGCTGCTGGCATGCCTCCTGACCGTGGCGGTCCTGCCGGCCTTCGAGCTGCTGCGGAGGCGGGGTGTCTCCAAGGGGCTCGCGACCGCCATCACCTCGGTTTTGCTGGTGGGGATCGCGCTGGCCCTGCTGGGGTTCCTGGCGGTGTCCGGCAGCCAGCTGGTCCAGGTGCTCCCGGGGTACCAGGAGAAGGTGGAAACGCTGCGGCAGGCGCTGGTGGCAAGCCTCAATCAACGGGGAATCGAGCCGGAACAGGTGCTGTCGCTCGACTTGATCAGTCCGGCCCGGCTGCTCGGTCTCGCGGCCGGAGTGCTTTCGGGGGCGGGGAAGGTCCTCAGTCAGGCGCTGCTCCTGATCCTGATCGTGGCGTTCATTCTGGTGGAGACCGGATCGCGGGGCAAAGCGATCCAGCCCGGTGGCCGGCTTTACCTCGTCAGCCGGGACGTGCGGCAGTATCTCCTCATCACGGCGGCGACCGGCCTGGGATTCGCGCTGGCCTGCTACATCCTGATGCTCTTCGTCGGCACCGATCTGGCGTTGGTCTGGGCGGTCCTGGCCTTCGTGATGAACTTCGTGCCCAGCGTGGGGATCATCCTCTCGGTGGTGCCGCCGGTGCTGCTGACGCTGCTCGAGTTCGGCTGGACCCGGGCCCTGGTGATCCTGGCCGGGTTTCTGGTGCTCAACTTCATCATCGACAATGTGATCAAACCCCGATTCATGCAGAGCGGCCTGGACGTATCGCCCCTGATCGGGCTGTTGTCGCTGGTGGTCTGGAGCTTCCTGCTGGGACCGACCGGGGCCCTGCTGGCGCTGCCGCTGACCATCGCCCTGAAGCGGCTGTTCCAGGAAGGCGGTCCCGAGGCCGATGTCGTGGTGGCGATCCCAGCCGCGCCGCCCCAGGCTCCTCCTCCTGACGCCGCTCCCGCCCCGATTTGACCGGCCCCCCACCGGGGGGTTGATTCCCGGGGATGGGTCCCTTGTCGCGTTCGATCCCGTTCTGGGTGGCCCTGGCACTGCCGGGCTGCCAGGGGCGGAGTCCGCCGGAAGTGGTTGAGGACGAGATATACGAGGAGCCCCGTTTCGACCTTCCGCCTTCGTATGTCAGTGCCCCACTCCAGCTGGATCTCCGGCCCTTGCTGCGAGAGCTCGAGGCAGCAGTACCCCGTCAGATCGGCTCCGTCGACAAGGCCAAACGACTGCAGGTCTCGAACAAGGCCTGGGTGGCTCCCGAGCTCTCGCGAGGGCCCTTCCGGTTTGCCTTCGCCGGTAACCGGGTCACCGTCTCCGCCATCTTCGAGTACCGGGCCAAAGCCTGGTTCAAGCCATTCCTGGTGGAGCAGGCGGTATCGTGCGGCATGGGGAAGGAACGCCCCCGGATCCGGGTCTCGATCGCCACGACCTATGACCTTACGGCCGATTGGCGGCTCAAGACCGACAGCCGGCTGCTCAATCTCGAGCCGGTCTCGGCCACCGAGCGGGACCAATGCGAAATCACCTTTCTCAAGATCGACGTCACCGGCCGGGTGATCGGGGCGGCGGAAGCCGCGATGCAGCAGGCCCTCACCGATTTCGACCTGTTTGTCGGCCGGGTCAGCATCCGGGGTCCGGTGGAGGGTATCTGGGAGAAGCTGAAGCGGCCAATCTCGATTGCTGAGGGTGCCCTGTGGCTCCAGATCCGCCCGCGGGAGGTGTCGCTCGGCCGGATCACGGCGGGAGACTCGACGCTGGTGGCACGACTGGATCTGCTCGCCAGCCCCCGAATCCTGAGCGGTCCCCGTCCGCTCGACGATACGGTATCCCTTCCAGCGTTGGGCCGGACCATCACCGAGTCGGATACCGCCGTGGTGTTGATAGAAGGGCTGCTGGTATACGCCGCCGCCAACCAGTTGATGGCGGAAGCGCTGGTGGGCCGGACCGTCGGGAAAGGCTGGAAGCGAGTAACGGTGGACGCGGTGTCGATGCGCGCCGCCGGGCGGGGCCGGGTGGCACTGGCGGTCACGGTATCGGGGCGGTCCAATGGGGTGGTCAATGTGGTTGGCACCCCCACCTACGACCCGGAGCAGGACCGGATCTCAGTGCCCGACCTGGTGTTCGACGTGAAATCGCAGGGGTTCAGAGAGCGCCTGGTGGGTCTGTTGCTGGGCGGGCCGTTCCTGATCGACCTGCGGCGCCTGGCGGTGTTTCCAGCCGCTGGCCTGCTGGCGCAGGCGGTGGAACTGGCGAACCGAGAGGTGAACCGGGAGTTGTCAGACGGGATTCAGCTGCGTGGCTCGCTGGGCGCCGCCCGCACCATGCATGTGCAGGCAACCCGCCGCGGGCTGGTAGCCCAGGCGCGCGGCTCGGGCAGGCTCTGGCTGGAAATCTCGAAGGAAGACTTGTTGCCCTCACAACTGAGAGCGTCCCGACGTTGATGGGAACTGGAATGCAGCGGTGCAGAATGCAGGGTGTCGAAGGCTTCGGAAGGCGCCCCCTGCGGTATGCACTCTGCACTCCTGCATCCTGCACTCGAGTTCCTAAATGATCACTAAGAAGATTCTGAAACGGCTACGGGTTCCTTCCGGAGAAAAGGTCCGGTTAAAGGATTACAGCCCATCCTGGGCCGCGATCCCGGAGCTGTCTGCCCTGGACTCAGAAGGGGTCGAGCAGCAGGCGAGGGAGGTCCTGGCCCGGAATGTGGAGGAGCTGGAGGCGTCACAGGAGCTGCTCTGGGCCAACGATGTCTGGTCGGTGCTGGTGATCCTGCAGGCGATGGACACGGCCGGCAAGGACAGCGTGATCAAGCACGTCATGTCGGGGCTCAATCCACAGGGGTGCCATGTGGTGGGCTTCAAGCGACCCTCGGAGGAGGAGTTGGACCACAACTTTCTCTGGCGCTACATGAAAGCGCTGCCG
>DASWKS010000367.1:0-5133 GCA_036396495.1 Gemmatimonadales bacterium | reverse complement strand
TGGTTCCCCTGGGCCATGAGCACCTCACCCATCATGAAGTGGCCCAGCTGCCGGCGGGGATCGTCGTACCCCATGATCAGCAGGGCCCGATCCAGGGCCTGGGCCGCCTTGCCCCATTTGCCGATCCGGAAATGCCCCGTGGCCGCCGCATACAGGGAGTCGGCCCGCACCCGGGTGGTCTCGACCGTCTCCACCGGAGGGGGCGGCTTGGGCTTGCCGCCGAACAGACACCCGGTGAGCGCGACCGGACCCAACCCTGCGAGTATCCCCATCCTCATGAGCCGCTATCCCTGTCGCCGGGCACGCCGGCGGACCCGAGTTCGCTGATCCGCGTCTGGACCATCTGCCGCAGCGAATCGGGTACGGCCGCCGCGCTCAGTACCGTCTGCCACACAATCGCGGCTCCCAGCAGATCCCCCTGCTTGAGACGCGCGTCCCCCCACCCGATGCGGGCGCGCAGCCCGACCGGGCTGGCGGGATCGGCCTGGGTCACCTCCACGAACCACTGCTCGGCAAAGGCGACCCGCCCCGATGCCAGGGCATCGAGGCCGAGCTGCAAGGCGCAGGCGCCCAAGCCCTCGCCGGCCAGCTTCCGGGATTCGATCCCCGGCGCGCGCCGGATCGCCATCCGATAGATGGCCACCGCCCGGTCGCAGGCCGTCGTGGCGCGGAGGGCCGCACCATAGCTCAGCAGCAGCCGGTTCACATCCTGGCTGCTGTTGGCTCCCGCGATCGCCCCCGGCATGAGATTCAACTCCTCCATCCGGTCAGCCGTTCCCGGGGCTTCGGCGGCACGGGCCAGCCGGCCCAGGGGACGATCCGGGGCCAACCGGCGCAGGGCGACCACAGCCGCCGTCAGGATGGCGCTGGCGCTGTCTCCCCGCCGGGCCGCCCGGGCCACCCGTTCCAACCCGCGGGCGGCCTCAGCCACCCGGCTCGCCTCCCGGGCGCCCAGCTGAGCATAGGCCTCGAGCGCGGCCTGGAGATTACCGGCATGCAGCGCGGCCGCGCCCATCTTGCCCCACACGTCGCCCGATCCGTTGTCCCGGCTGGCCGCCTGATACTCGGCCAGGGCCTGAACCCATTGGGCCTCGCGATAATGCCGATCGCCCAACCGCTCGTGATCGGCGGCGTCGCCACAGGCGGCCGTCAACACCAGCAGCGCCCCGAGGAAGCGGGTCACGCCATCCGGCCCAGCATGGAAAGATAGGCCGTTGCCCGAGCGTGTCCGGGACGGCGCTCCAGCACCGCCCGCCACTCCAGCCGGGCCGCTTGAGGATCGCCGCCCATGTAATGCGCCAGCCCCAGCGCGGCCCGGGCATCGACGAACTCGGGATTGGCCGCGACGATCTGCTCCAGATGCACCCGCGCCTCCAGCGCGTTGCCCCGCTCGAGCAGCAGCCGCGCCAACCGGTAGCGGACGTCGTGGAAATCGGGTCCCAACTCCACCGCCCGGGCATACTGCGTCACCGCTTCGCTCAGGGCGCCGGCTTCGGCGTAGGCTTCCCCCAGGCCGGCGTGCTGGTTTGCCAGTTGAGCCGCCACGTGACGCGAGAAGCCCGTCTCGGTCGGCTGGTCGTTCTCCGCCGCCTGGCGAAAGGCGGCATCGGCGGCTTCGGTCCTCCCCAGCTCCGACAGCGCGATGCCCCGATGAATGTGGGCTTCGATGTAGCGGGGATTGAGGGCGAGCGCGCGGTCGAACTCCTCGATGGCCCGCTCGTGCTGACCCAGCAGCGAGCGGCACAGCCCCAATAGATGGTGCACGTCGGCGAAGGCGCGGCCGGAGCCGATGATTTCCTCCAGCAGGTGCCCCGCCCCGTAGTAGTCCTGGTTGGCGAACCGCTCCCGCGCCTGACCCAGGAGATGCGCTACGCTGACATCCATCGTGCCTCCCGCCGTCATGCCACCGCTCCGAGCCGGGACCGAAAGTCCTGGATAGTGAGTTGAAGTCCTTCCTCGAGCGGCACCTTGGGCTCCCAGCCCAGCACCGACCGGGCGGTGGTGATGTCGGGACGCCGCTGGCGGGGATCGTCCACCGGGAGCGGGGCGCTCACCACCCCGGCGCTGCCGCCGATCAGCCGACTCACCAGCTCGGCCAGCTCCCGAACCGTGAATTCGGTCGGGTTCCCCAGGTTGACCGGTTCGGCCTGACTGCTCCGGAATAGCCGCTCCAACCCATCCACCAGATCGCTCACATAACAGAACGAACGGGTCTGCTCGCCGTCACCATAGATGGTGAGGGGCCGCTGCTCCAGCGCCTGGCCCACGAAATTCGAGACCACCCGGCCGTCCTGGAACCGCATCCGCGGCCCGTAGGTGTTGAAGATCCGTGCGATCCGGATATCCACGCCGCGGCTCCGGTGGAACGCCATGGTCAGAGCCTCGCCGAAACGCTTGGCCTCGTCGTAGACGCTGCGAGGCCCGATTGGATTCACATTCCCCCAGTAGCTCTCGCGCTGGGGGTGTTCCTCGGGGTCGCCGTACACCTCGGAGGTCGAGGCCAGGAGGAAACGGGCCTGTTTGGAACGGGCCAGCTCCAGGGTGCGGAGGGTCCCGATCGAGCCCACCAGCAAGGTCTCGATCGGAAGCCTGAGATAGTCCACCGGGCTCGCGGGCGAAGCGAAGTGCAGTACCCCGTCGAGCGGGCCCGCCACGTCGAAGGGTTGCACCACGTCCCGCTCCAGCAGGGTGAAGCGCGGCTCAGCGGCCAGGTGAGCCAGGTTGGCCCGGCTGCCGGTCACGAAGTTGTCGAGCCCCACCACCTCCGCCCCGTCCGCCAGGAAGCGGTCGGTCAGGTGGGACCCCAGGAACCCGGCGGCGCCCGAAATCAGGATTCTCACGAGCTCGACCGCCCCACGCAGTGGTAGGTGAGGCCGTAGCGCTGCATCCGTTCCGGTTCATACAAATTGCGTCCGTCGATCACCAGGGGCCGGCGCAGCAGCTCCCTGATCCGCTCGAAATCCGGGGTGCGGTACTGCAGCCATTCGGTCACGATGACCAGGGCCTCAGCGCCCGAGAGGGCCAGGTAGGGGTCGGGCACCAGCTCGATCCGGTCGCCGAACAGATGCCGGGCATTGGGCGCCGCCTTGGGATCGTGCGCCACCACCCGCGCGCCGCGTTGCAGCAGTCCCTCCACCAGCGGGATCGCCGGACTCTCGCGCATATCATCGGTGCCCGCCTTGAAGGCGAGGCCCCAGACCGCGATGGTGAAGCCGTCGAGTTCTTCTCCCAGCGAAGCCACCACCTTGCGAAGCAGGGCCCGCTTCTGCCGTTCATTGACTGACTCGATCGCCTCAAACAGCTCGGCCATCATGCCGGCCCGGCGGGCCGTCGCCACCAGGGCCTTCACGTCCTTGGGAAAGCAGCTGCCGCCGTACCCCGGGCCGGGAAACAGAAACGCGGGACCGATCCGCCGGTCGGTGGCCATGCCGCGCCGCACCAGATCCACGTCGGCTCCGACCCGCTCACACAGATCGGCCACCTGGTTCATGAACGAGATCCGCGCCGCCAGCATGGCGTTGGCCGCGTACTTGGTCAGCTCGGCCGACGCGATGTCCATGAACAGGATGGGATTCCCGGTGCGGACATAGGGACCGTACAGCTCTTCCATGGCCTCGCGCGCCTCGGACCCGTCGACCCCGACCACCACCCGGTCCGGCTTCATGAAGTCCTCGACCGCACCGCCCTGTTTGAGGAACTCGGGGTTGGAGCACATGAAGAACGGCACCTCGGTCTGGCGACGGATTTCCGCCCGCACCCGGTCCGAGGTCCCGACCGGCACCGTGGATTTGGTGACGACCACCGCAGGATGTTCGAGGTTGCGACCGATCTCACACGCCACCGCCAGCACCTGGGAGAGGTCCGTGTTCCCGTCCTGCTCGTGGGGCGTGCCCACCGCGATGATGATCACCCGGGCGTGCTTGATCGCTCCCGCGATGTCGGTGGTGAACCGGAGCCGGCCATCCGCCTGATTCTGGTGCACCAGCGCGTCCAACCCCGGTTCGTAGATCGGGATCTCGTTGGACTCGAGTCGGGCGATCTTGGCGGCGTCCACGTCGGCGCAGACCACGTCGTTGCCGGTCTCGGCCAAACAGGCCGCCGTCACCAGGCCGACGTATCCACCGCCCACCACCGTCACCCGCATGGCTCAGAGGTTCCGGCGCAGCGCGTTGCGGGTATCGACCACCATGCGGGCATGCTCGCGCACCTGGCCATAGTCGATAGCGGAATGATCGGTGACTACCATCACGCAGTCGGCCGCCTGGAGCGCCTGCCGGGTGAGCGGCACCGAGACCCGTTCCACTCCGTCCTCGGTGAAGCGGCCGACCCACGGGTCATGGTACGACACTCGGGCCCCCTGGGCTTCGAGCAGCCGGATGATGTCGAGGGCGGGACTCTCCCGCAGGTCCTCGATGTCCTTCTTGTAGGCGACCCCCAGCACCAGCACCTGGGAGCCCTTGACCGCGCGGCCGTCATTGTTGAGCGACTCGGCCACCTTCTGGACCCAGAAGTGCGGCATCTCCGAGTTGAGCTCGCCCGCCAGATCGATAAAGCGGGTCTTGTAGTTGAGGCCCCGCATCTTCCACGCGAGATAGTGGGGATCGACCGGGATGCAGTGCCCGCCGACGCCTGGCCCGGGCGTGAATTTCATGAACCCGAACGGCTTAGTCGCGGCCGCGTCGATCACCTCCCACACGTCCACTCCCAGCTTGTCGCAGACGATCGCCATCTCGTTCACCAGGCCGATGTTCACGCTGCGAAAGGTGTTCTCCAACAGCTTCACCAGCTCGGCGGTCTCGATCGACGAGACGGCCACGATCCGCTCGATGGCCGGCTGGTACAGCGCCGTCACCACCCGGGTGCACTCGGGTGTGATGCCGCCGACGACTTTGGGGGTGTTGCGGGTGGTCCAGGTGACATTCCCCGGGTCCACCCGCTCGGGGCTGAACGCCAGGAAGAGATCCTGCCCGACCGTGAGCCCCGTGCTCTTGAGGGCGGGTAGCATGACCTCGCGGGTGGTGCCGGGATAGGTGGTGCTTTCCAGGATCACCGCCTGCCCCGGCCGGACCGCCGCTCGCACCGCGTTGGTGGCGGCGACGATATAGCTGACGTCGGGATCCTTGAACTTGGACA
>DASWKS010000366.1:0-2800 GCA_036396495.1 Gemmatimonadales bacterium | reverse complement strand
GGCGACTTGGCTGTTGGGGGTCGCCGGGGTGGTGCTCCTGATCGCCTGCGCCAACGTCGCCAATCTGGTGCTGGCCCGCGGCTACCGCCGCCGGGGCGAGATCGCCGTGCGGCTGGCGCTGGGAGTGCCCCGAAGCCGTCTGCTCCGCATGTTGTTGGCGGAAAGTCTCGTGTTGGCGTTAGGCGGTGCTTTGCTGGGTCTGGTCCTGACCCGCTGGGGCGGCGCCCTGCTGCGGGCCACGCTGCTTCCCGGTTTGGCATGGGGTGGTAGTATGGACCGGAGGGTGCTGGCCATCACCGCCGGCGTGACCATCCTCGTCGCCCTGATCGCGGGGCTGCTCCCGTTGCTCCGCGCCAGCCGTACCGATGTGGCGGCGGTCTTGCACGGCGCGGCCCGGCAGGTGGGTGGAGCCCCGTTGCGGCTGCGTGCCGGCCTGTTGCTGGTTCAGACCACGCTCTGCACCGCGCTGTTGGTGGGTGCCGGGCTCTTCCTCACCAGTCTCGATCGGGTCATGGGGCTGGACCTGGGTGTCAGGTTGGACCGCGCGCTGCTGGTCTCGGTCGATCTGGGGGCGATCGAGGTCCCAGCCGATCAGCAGCTGGTGTTCTATCGCGAAGCCGAGCGTCGGCTGGCGGCCATTCCCGGTGTGGCGGCGGCGGGAGCGATCCAGTGCGCCCCCTTCCTCTGCAACATGGGAGGGGGTATCCGGGTCCCCGGATTGGACTCGGTGCCTCGACAGCCGGGCGGTGGCCCCTACTTTTTCCGGGTGACACCCGGTGCGCTCGAGGCATTTGGAGTCCGGCTCATCGGGGGACGGCTCTTCACCCAATCCGACCGGGCGGGCAGTCAACCGGTCGCTATCGTCACCCAGCGGATGGCGCGGCTGATCTGGCCCAATCAGGACCCGCTGGGGAAGTGTTTCTACGCCGGGACTGACGATACCGTGTGCCGGGAAGTGGTGGGGGTGGTGGCGGACATTCACCGGCAGGCGATCATCGAAGCGCCATTCATGCTGTACTTCACGGTGCTGGAGCAGTGGCCTGACCCGGTACCGCCCGGCAACATGGTGGTCAGTGCCGCTCAGGGATCGCCGGAACGTCTGTCCGAGGCCGTGCGCCGTGAGTTGCAATCCCTGCGGGCCGATCTGCCGTACATCAGGGCCCGTCCCTACGAAGAGGTGGTCTCGCCTCACCTTCGGTCATGGCGACTCGGCGCCACCATGTTCACGCTGTTCGCCGGCTTGAGCCTGGTGATCGCGGCGGTGGGTCTCTACGGAGTCCTGTCGTATCTGGTGACGCAACGCACCGCCGAGCTCGGCATTCGGGCGGCCCTGGGGGCCTCTCCCGGCGCGCTGCTGGCGCTGGTGCTTCGGAGCGGCCTGTTCGCGGCGGCCGCGGGGGTGGGGCTGGGGCTGCTGCTGGTCCTGCTGGTCAGCGGGCGACTGGGGGAACTCCTGTTCGAGACCTCACCTCGGGAGCCGCTGGTGCTGGCGGCAGCGGCGCTGGCCGTGCTGGGCATGGCCCTGATCGCGAGCCTGGTGCCCGGGGTGCGCGCGACGCGGGTGGACCCGATGCAGGCGCTGCGGGCGGAGTAAGTCGCGCGGGCGAGATCGGGACTAGCGCGCGGCGCCGCCGGTCACGAATCGCCTCACGTCATCCGTCAGCCGCACCAGGCTCGGCACGTGGATGTACATCATGTGGCCGGCCTCGTAATGCCCGGTGCTGATCCGGGTCTTCTGCTCCGGCATCAGCCGCATGTGGCGGATGGTGTAGTCCGCGGCGTAATACGGGGTCGCCCCATCGTAGTATCCGAACGCCACGAAGAGACGCATGTGCGGGTTGCGGGCCCAGGCACCGCGCAACTGCTCCCCGATATCCGCGAAGGCGTTATCGGTTTCGTAGGTCCACGGCCCGATCCCGCCCCCCAGGATGTAATACTCCAGATCGGACTTGAAGCCCAGCTCGCGCCGTACATAGTCATTGAAGGTGGCGGTGTAAGGCGGGCGGATGGCGGTCATGCTGGGGTCGAACTCCGGGTTGTCCCCCCCCGCGACCGCGTCCCAGCCGGTGAATCGTGAATCCAGCCGCCCGACCGTCCGCCCCTGATCGCGCAGCAGCTCTTTCTGGAAGACGTTCAGGCTGATCCGGAGGTTGTATCGCTCGAGGAATTCCCGCGAGAGGCCGGTGAAGCGAGCCAGCTGCTCGGCGGTGCGGCGGCGCTCCTCCGGCGTCAGCCCGTCGCCCTTCTGGAGCGCCAGGGTGTAGTCGGTGTCCACCCATCGCTCCGCCTGCGACAGGGTGCGTCGCAGGTCCGCCTGGAGCTCTTTCTCCAGCCGCTGGTGATACCAGGCGGTGGCGGTATAGAGCGGGACGAACAACGCGTAAGGCAGGTCGTTGCCGGAGCCGAAACGGGCGGTCTGGAAATTCAGGATGGTGGACACCAGCACCACGCCGTTGAGCCCGATGCCGTGATCCACCAGCCAGCGGGAGAGGCCGGCGGCGCGGGTGGTGCCGTAACTCTCACCCACCAGGAACAAGGGCGACGACCAGCGTTCGTGTCGGCTCAGGTAGAGCCGGATGAACTGGCCCACGGATTCGAGGTCCCCCCGAAAGCTCCAGAACTTGCGGCCCAGCTCCTGGGTGACGGCCCGGCTGAAGCCGGTTCCGACCGGATCGATGAAGACCAGGTCGGTAAACTCGAGCCAGGTCTGTTCGTTGTCGACCAGCCGGTACGGCGCGGCCGGCATCCAGCCCTCGTCGTCCATCCGGACCCGCCGAGGTCCCAGTGCTCCCAGATGGAG
>DASWKS010000365.1:0-6839 GCA_036396495.1 Gemmatimonadales bacterium | reverse complement strand
GCCTCGGCCCCGTTGGTGATCCAGAGCTTCCGTCCGGTGAGCTCCCAGTGACCGGCTTTGAGGTCGGCCCTCGTCTGGAGCCCGAAGGCATCGCTGCCGCTGGCCGGTTCGGACAGGGCGAAAGCCCCCAGCAAGTCGGTGCACATCCGAGGCAGGTAGCGCTGCTTCTGCTCGTCGGAGGCCCACCGGAGCAGGGCGTTGTTACAAAGAGTGTTCTGGACGTCCACGTAGATCGCCGCGGAGGCGTCCACCCGGGCTAGCTCCTCGATGGCGAGGCCGGCCATGAAGATGCTGCTTCCCGCCCCCCCGTAGAGCTCCGGAATCTCGATACCCATCAACCCCATTTCGAAGAACTTTGCGATGAGCTCGGGCCGGAAATGACCAGCCTCGTCCATTTCGGTCACATGTGGCCGGATTTCCGACTCGGCGAAGTCCCGCACGGCCTCGCGGAACATCGCTTCCTCTTCGGAGAGGGTTGAAAGGGGTAGCGGGGCAACGCTGGCCGTCGACATGAACACTCCGGTTGAGTTGCCTGAAACTGCCGAACTGATTGAAAGTTAGGGGCTTGGGCAAGGTCGCGAAAGCCAAACGGGGGCCCCGTACTGGGGACCCCGTCCGGGCTTGCCGCAATGCCCGACCCGGTCAGGGCCGGGTGATGGTCCGTGAGGTGACATTCGCCGGGTTCGACGGGTCGTAAGACAACCCGGTCCCGGTCACCCCACTCACATTAAAGGTCGTCGTCAGGTTCGAGACGCTGATGAGGCTGCTGGTGATGCTGCAGCGTCCGTTGCCGGCCGTGATGCACGAGCCCGAGCCACCGGTCGTGAACGACCCGCTGACAGTGGCTCCTCCGACCCCGGTGCCGCCGGCGTCGGTCACCAGCGCCTGAACCGTGGCCCTCCAGTTCTTCTTGCCATTCTGCGTGCCCGACCCGGTGAGCTCATGCACGTGGACCAGGGTCGCCGGCGGGGGCGGCGGGGGAGGTGGGGGTGGCGGCGGCGGTGGCGGCGGAGGCGGGGGCGTGGCGCCCGCGATCTGGTTGTAGAGCAACCGGTTGGGTGAGCCGGCCCCGGGGTTGGTGACCTTGTCCAATGTCGCGTTGTCGACGATGACCGCATTCACCTGGCTCCCCGTTGCGCTGGGATTGCTCGCCAGGTAGAGCGCCGCTACTCCGGCCACGTGGGGACTCGCCATCGAGGTACCGGCCCACGAGCCGTAGGTGTTGTCGCCGTTGAAGGTCGAAGAGTAGATGGCGTTGCCGGGCGCGAAGATGTCCACGCAGGGGCCGATGTTGGAGAAGCTGGCCCGGGCATCGGTGATAGTGGTGGCTCCGGTCGTCAGCGCGGAGGCGGCGCTGGCGGGCGAGCGACCACACGCGTCGCCGCCGTAATCGTTGCCCGCGGCCACGGCCCAGACCACGCCGGCCGCGACCGAGTTGTTTACCGCGGTATTGACGGAGCTGGAGGCCCCGCCGCTCAACGACATGTTGCCGACCATACCGACGCCGGGGTTGGCCTGCTTCCGCTGGGTCACCCAGTCGATGGCGGCGATGATGCCGGAGTAGCTGCCGCTTCCGCCGCAGCCCAGCACCCGTACCCCGAAGAGGGTCACGTTCTTCGCAACACCCGTGGTGGTACCGCCTACCGTGCCCGCGACGTGAGTTCCGTGGCCGTGACAATCCTCCGAGAAGCTGTCCCCGCTCACGAAGTCGGGTCCGCTCACGGCCCGCCCGCCGAACTGCTCGTGGGTGTAGCGGATGCCGGTGTCGAGAATGAAGGCCTCGACTCCGCTGCCGTCGTTCTGATAGAGGTAGGTCAGATCCAGCGGCAGATCCCGTTCGTCGATCCGGTCCAGTCCCCACTGCTGATTGCTCGAGGGCAGCGGCTGCGACCCGATCGCGTACGCCACTCCGTCGGCTTCCACAAACTCGACGATGGGGTTCCGCCGGACAGCCTCGACGGCCGCCGGGGGCAGGGTCGCGGCGAAGCCCTGGATCGCCGCGCTGTAACGGAAGTGCACCGACCCGCCGTAGGTCCTGACCAGTTCATCAGGGAAATCGTCGGCGACGGCCGACCCGGACTTGAAGACCACGATATAGCGAGCGCTGGCCTGAGTGTCAGCGCCGGCCGCCAATAACGGCGCGGGAGACTGCTCTGTCGGCCCCGACGGGGGGGCCGGCTCGGTGCAGGCCACCAGGCCGAGCAGGGCCGCAGTGAGCAGGGTTGAACCGTAACGCACGAAGCCTCCTTACCACGTTGTTGCTGCGCGGAAGCCGCACCTCTTTCACGATCTGTCGCGATGAAGACACGGTGGATCACCGCAGCGCCGTGAGACAGGGGTATCGGCGCCGAGCATCCGGCGAAGCGCTAACCGCGCCTCGCGCGACAGGATACGCAATTCGGCTTCAGGACTTGGGGTTAGCGGAAGAAATCAACCTGCAAAAACCGAGCACTCAGCGCAATCGGATTAGCATGAAGTCACCAGCTGAAGTCACCAGCTTACGACAACACGTCCAACGCCACCGGGACCCGGCCCAGCGGCGCCGACACCTGGGCCCCCGCGAGCCGGTCGCGCACCGCCGCCAGCATCTCGCGCGCGATCCCGACTCCCTGGGCCAGGGCCGCCTCCTTGCCCAACTCACTGGCGCGCCGCATCCGGTCGAGGATCTCCTGCGGCACCCTGACGCCCGGGACCTCGTTGGCGAGAAACTCCGCGTTGCGGAGCGAGACCAGGGGCCAGATGCCTCCGATGATCGGCAACCGGAAGGCTTCCACCCGCTTGAGGAAACGGTCCAGCTGGTCGAGGTCGAAGACCGGTTGGGTGATGGCGAACTCGGCGCCGGCGTCCACCTTCCAGGCGAAGCGGGAGATCTCCCGTTCCAGATCGGGCGCAGCGGGATTCACCCCGACCCCGATCGTGAATCGGGTCGGCTGGCCCAGGGGATTGCCGCCGGGATCGAGTCCGCGGTTGAGTCGCGCCACCAGATTGGTGAGCCCGATGCTGTCGATGTCGAACACGGCGGTGGCGTCGGGGTAGGGTCCCATCTTGGGTGGATCGCCGGTCACGACCAGCAGATTGCGCAGGCCGGCGGCCGCGGCGCCTAACAAATCGGAGAGCATGCCGAGCAGGTTGCGGTCCCGGCAGCAGTAGTGGGTCACCGCCTCGAGTCCCACTTCCCGCTCGATGAGGATGGCGGAGATGAGCGCCCCCATCCGGCTCTGGGCTCGCGGTCCATCGGGCACGTTGACGGCGTCCACCCCAGCGGCCTTGAGGGCGCGACACTGGTCGAACATCGGGGTGGGATCGCTCCCTTTGGGCGGCACGATCTCGACGGTGGTGATGAACTGGCCCAGGGCCAGCTTGGCGCCGTAGCGCGATCGTTCCGCCAGCGGCACGGGCTCCACTCCCTGCGCCTTCTGCTCGCCGGTAGGGGCCACCGGGTGGTGGCGGGGCGTCACCGACTGGACGAACCCGGCGATCGCCTTGATGTGCTCCGGCGTGGTGCCGCAGCAGCCCCCGACGAACCGGGCCCCGGCCTCGACCATGCGGCGGGCGTAGCTCGCCATGTACTCGGGCGACGCCATGTAGATCTTGCGATCACCCACGTCGCGCGGCAGTCCGGCATTGGGCTGCGCCGACAGGGGCCGCTTCACGACCTGCGCCAGCTGCTCGACCGCCTCCAGCACCCCCTGCGGCCCCACCGAGCAGTTCACGCCGATCACGTCCGCACCCAGCGCTTCGAGCGCGGGCCCGAAGCTCGCGGGCTCGGTGCCGTAGGCGGTGCGGCCGTCGGGCCCGATGGTCATCTGGGCCGCGATCGGGAGGGGGGACAGGGCCCGCACCGCCCGAATGGCGGCGGCCAGCTCGTTCTGGTCGCTGAAGGTCTCCAGCACGAAGCCGTCCACCCCGCCTTCGAGCAGGCCGCGCACCTGTTGCTCGAAGCTGGCCTGGGCTTCGGCCACGCTGGTTTCCCCGAAGGGCTCGATCCGGACGCCTAACGGTCCGATGGCGCCCAGCACCGCGGCCCGGTCGCCGGCGGCCTCGCGAGCCAGCTCGGCCGCGGCCCGGTTGATCTTTTCGGTGTCCTGCGCCAGCCCGAACTGGGCCAGCTTCCGGGGATTGGCCCCGAAGGTGTTGGTCTCGAGCACCTCGGCGCCGGCCTTGACGTAGGCCCGATGGATGTCACGGATCAGGCCCGGCTGCTTGAGCACCAGCTCGTCATAGCAAACGTTGAGGAACGCGCCCCGGGCGTAGAGCATGGTGCCCATGGCGCCATCCACCACATGGACCCGGCCGTCGTCGATCAGCTCGCGGAAGGTGGGCATCTTGTCAGTCGGTCAGTCGGTCGGTCGGTCGGACGGTCGGACGGTCGGACAATTCGTCACCCACAGTTGAGCGACCGACGGACCGACGGCCCGACCGACCGACTGAAACGACCTACCGTTCATATGCCAGGTTCGGCGATAGCCACCGCTCCACCACGCTGATGTCCATCCCCTTGCGTCGGGCGTAGTCGGCCACCTGGTCGCGCCCGATCCGGCCCACGCCGAAATAGCGGGCCTCGGGATGCCAGAAGTAGTAGCCGCTGACCGAAGCCGCCGGTGTCATGGCGTAGCTCTCGGTGAGCGCGATGCCGGCGCGGGCGGTGGCGTCGAGCAGCCGGAAGATGGTGGCCTTCTCGGTGTGGTCGGGACAGGCCGGGTATCCCGGCGCGGGACGGATTCCCTGGTACTCCTCCCGGATCAACCCCGCGTTGCCCAACGATTCATCGCGGGCGTACCCCCAGAGCTCGGTCCGGACCAGCTGATGGAGTCGTTCCGCGAAGGCTTCGGCCAGCCGGTCGGCCAGCGCCTTGGTGAGGATGGCGTTGTAATCGTCGTGGGCCCGCTCGAAGTCCGCCACCAGCCGGGCGACCCCGTGACCCGTCGTCACGGCGAACATGCCCAGGTGGTCGGGCAGGCCGGTGTCGCGCGGAGCCACGAAATCGGCCAGCGCCAGGTTCGACCGATCCCCCGACTTGGCCATCTGCTGCCGCAGCGTATGCACCACGGCGAGGGTGGTCCTCCGGTCGGCGCCGGTGTACAGCTCGATGTCCTCCCCCACGCTGTTGGCCGGGAAGAATCCCACCACGCCCCGGGCGGCCAGCAGCCGCTCGCGCACGATCCGCTCGAGCAGGGCCGTCGCGTCGCGGAACAGCGCGGTGGCCGCGGGGCCGGTCTCCGGGTCGGTGAGGATTTCGGGGTAGTGTCCCCGCATCTCCCAGGTCTGAAAGAAGGGCGTCCAGTCGATCCGTTCCACCAGCTGCTCCAGGGGATAGTCGTCGAACGACCGGATGCCCTCGAGAAACGGCACGGGAGGCGGCGCGCCGTTCCACCCGATCGCGGGCCGGTGGGCCCGGGCCGCGTCCCACGGGAGCAGCTGTTCCTCCCGGCTGCGACCCTCCCGTTCGATCCGGATGGCCTCGTACTCGCCCCGGATCTGGCCGGCGAATCCTTCCCGCTGGTCCGGGCTCAACAGGGCGGACGCCACCCCCACCGCCCGGGACGCATCCAGCACGTGAATGACGGGGGCGGAATACCGGGGCGAGATCCGCACCGCGGTGTGGACCTTGGACGTGGTGGCTCCGCCGATCAGCAGCGGAGTCCGGAACCCGGAGCGCTCCAGCTCGCCGGCTACGAAGACCATCTCATCCAGCGACGGGGTGATCAGCCCCGACAGTCCCACCAGGTCGACCTCCTTCTCCCGCGCCGTCGCCAGGATGGTGGCCGCGGGCACCATCACGCCCAGGTCCACCACCTCGAAGTTGTTGCACTGCAGGACCACGCCCACGATGTTCTTGCCGATGTCGTGCACGTCGCCCTTGACCGTCGCCATCAGAATGCGGGGTTGCCGTGCGCTCCCGCCCCGCTGGGCCTTCTCCGCCTCGAGATAGGGCACCAGGTAGGCCACCGCCTTCTTCATCACCCGGGCGCTCTTCACGACCTGCGGCAGAAACATCTTGCCGGCGCCGAACAAGTCGCCGACGATGTTCATCCCCCGCATCAGCGGACCCTCGATCACGGCCAGCGGCCGCCCCAGGGCGGCCCGGGCCGCTTCGGTGTCCTCGACGATGTAGGTGTCGATCCCCTCGACCAGCGAGTGGGACAGCCGTTCCTCGACCGGCAGTTCCCGCCATCTCAGATCGCCGCCTGTCCGTCCGTCCGTCCGTCCGCCCGCCCAATGTGCCGCCGCTGCCAGGAGACGTTCGGTGGCATCCGCCCGGCGGTTGAGCACGACGTCCTCGACCAGCTGCCGCAGCTCCGGATCGATATCGTCGTAGACCGCCAGCTGGCCGGCGTTCACGATTCCCATGTCCATGCCGGACTGGATGGCGTGGTAGAGGAAGACGGTGTGCATCGCCTCGCGAACCCGGTCGTTGCCCCGGAACGCGAAGGACACATTGCTCACGCCGCCGCTGATCAGCACGTGGGGGAGCTGGGCCTTGATCCGGCGCACCGCTTCCATGTACTCGACGGCGTAGTTGGAGTGCTCCTCGATGCCGGTGCCGATCGCGAAGATGTTGGGGTCGAAGATGATGTCTTCAGGGGAGAACCCCACCTGGTCGGTCAGGATCCGATAGGCCCGCTGGCAGATCGCCACCCGGCGTTCCGCCGTGTCGCCCTGGCCCTGTTCGTCGAACGCCATGATCACGACCGCGGCGCCGTAGCGCCGGACCAGCCGAGCGTGGTGCACGAACTCGGCTTCGCCCTCCTTCAGGCTGATCGAGTTGACCACGCCCTTGCCCTGTATGCAGCGGAGCCCGGCCTCGATGACCGACCACTTCGAGGAGTCCACCAGCA
>DASWKS010000364.1:0-2796 GCA_036396495.1 Gemmatimonadales bacterium | reverse complement strand
CTGGAACGGGCGGAGGCGGACCTGCGCCGGGCGCTGTTCTATCGCCCGGATGATCTCGTCCCTCTGTTCAACCTGGCCCTGACGCTTGCCCGGCAGGGGCCGCAGCACCTGGCCGAAGCGCTGGAGCTGCTGGAGCAGGCGGAACAGGCTGACCCAGACTCGGCGGGCGTGCAAAACGCTCTGTGCTGGTTCCTCGGCCTGAGCGGATCGCCGGAGCAGGCGCTGCCGCACTGCGACCAGGCCGTCGCCCTGGACGAGTCCGGGAACAGCAACGACAGCCGCGGCCTGGCGTTGGCGCTGCTTGGTCGACCGCAGGAGGCGGCGGTGGAGTTCGAGACCTTCCTGGCGAGTCTGGAGGTCAACAACCCGGCGGCCCACGCCCAATACGCACCTTCACGCCGGGAATGGGTGGCGGCACTGAAGCGCGGTGAGGACCCGTTTGATGAAGCCACCCTGGAGAAATTGCTGCAGGAGTAACGGTGAGATAGCCAAAGGAGGTGCCGGTAATGCGCGACACAGATCGTTCGTCCCTTGAGATGGATCAGGCCACCGAGTTAGCCACCCTGGGGGGTGGATGCTTCTGGTGCCTGGAGCCCGTGTTCGATGAGTTGGTCGGGGTACAGCAGGTGGAGGTGGGATACGCCGGAGGGGAGATGGCCAGTCCCTCCTATGAGCAAGTGTGCGGCGGCCGAACCGGCCACGCCGAAGTGGTCCAGATCCGCTTCGACCCCCGGCAGATCTCCTATCGCGATCTGCTGGAGATCTTCTTCTCCATTCACGATCCCACGACCCCCGATCGCCAGGGCGCCGACGTGGGGCCGCAGTATCGTTCGCTGGTCCTCTCTCACAGTGCGGAGCAGCGGAAGATCGCCGAGGACCTGGCGGCCGAGCTGCGAGCCGACGGGATTCCGGTCGTCACCCAGCTGGAACCCTTCCAGGCGTTCTACCGGGCGGAGGAATACCACCAGGCCTACTACCGCAAGAACCCCAGCGCCGGGTACTGCCGAGTGGTGGTGGCGCCCAAGCTGGCCAAGTTCCGCGCCAAGTACACCTCCCGGCTGAGAGCCGCGGCCCAGAAAGCCTGAGACAGAGGCGGGCCTCGCCGGCGGCCCCGCGGTCGGGCCGGCCCCGAGGATCTCCGCTACAAGTACCCCTTTCCCTGTCACAAAGGCGCCGTTTCCACTAGACTCCGGGCGTGGAAAGGCGGTGCCCCATGGTCGGCAGCCGAAGAAACGCGCAACTCCTTGCCGCGCTGTTCGCAGGCGTCCTGGCAGGCTGCAACGTCCCATTCCGCGGGGGCGATATAGAACCGCCTGCCTCCGTACCCCTGGGCACTCCAGCCGCCACCACCGCGGCGGCCGCCCCGACGGTCGGGCTGCCGACCGAGCTCCCTGGATCGACCGCCGAGCCGTTCGACGAGGGCATCGCCCATTTCGAGCCGGAGCAATTGGTCCTGATCACGGCCATCCACATGGTCAGCCCGAGCGTAGGCTGGGGGATCGGCGGGTTGGAGGGTGCGCAGGACCACGTGTTGCGCACGCAGGACGGGGGCACCACCTGGCAGGATCTCACGCCCCCTGAGTCGGACCCGGAGGCCGGCGAGGTCGACAAGGCGGCGGTGGGCATCTTCCTGGATGCGGAAGTGGTTCGGGTGGTCTACTACCCGGCCTCGCTCACCCCCGAGCCGACTGTCGCCACAGTGTGGGCTTCGGAAGACGGCGGAGCCTCCTGGACAGCCAGCCAGCCCATCTCGCTAGACTTCCTGGGATCCACGGATTTCCCGCCGGTGCTGCGTTTTGTGGACGCCGATAACGGATGGCTGTTGGCTCAACAGGGCGCGGCCGGAATGCACCGCTACCCGGTGTACTTGCTGCGCACCAGCGATGGTGGGCGGACCTGGAATACGGCCATCGATCCCTTCGAAGGTGCCGGACTGCAGAGCTGCAACAAGACCGGTCTGTTCTTCCTCGACGCACAAACCGGCTGGGTCACGGTAGACAACTGCCCGGTCACCGCGCCGGAGCTCTCGGTCACCGCCGACGGCGGGCTGACCTGGGAAGCTCATCCGCTGCCTGCCCCGGCCAATCGCCTGACCCTGTTCGACGACGCACTTTGCGAGGCCCACTCGCCACAGCTGCTGACGCCCGCCATCGGGTTCGTGGGGGTGAGTTGTCGGTCGGGCCTCAACATCGAATACGTGTACGTCACCCAGGACGGCGGCCTCACCTGGGAGCCGCATCTAAACCAAGGCGGCTCGTTGGTCATGCTCAGCCCGCGGGTGGGCTTCGCACTGAGCCGCCGGATCTACCAGACCCTGGACGGCGGCGTGACCTGGACCGCCATGAAGGTGGTCGACTGGGACGGCCAGTTCAGCTGGCTGGATGACCGAACCGGCTGGGCCGTGGCGCGCAATGACGGAGCACTGGCCCTGGTGAAGACCACCAACGGGGGCCGGGTCTGGGACCTGCTCAAGCCGATCATCGGCCCGTAGCCGGCCGCTTTCAGACCGCAGCACAGCCGCCCTGCGGACGCCGGCCTCCGCTCGATCTGCGTTATACTTCTGCGCCCCGAGAAACGACCTCTCCCGGTGAGGGAGCAGGTCGATTTTGCGTAAGGCGCCGGAACCGAATCCTGAGGCCGGTGCCTTGCCATGGTGAGTGGGACGATGGAATTGGCCATCGAGGTCAAGGAACTCTCCAAGACGTATCGGGTCTCCGAGCGCTCGGCCGGGCTGGTCGCCGCGCTCAAGGGCCTCGTCCGCCGCCAGAAGAAAGACGTGAGGGCGGTCCGATCGAT
>DASWKS010000363.1:0-2423 GCA_036396495.1 Gemmatimonadales bacterium | reverse complement strand
GATCCGGCGGGGAGGCGACTTCGGCGCCATCGCCAAGAACAATGCCGACGCCAGCAAGGAAGACCAGGGCTACCTGCCGGTGGGCGGGAAGGGCCAGTTCGTCCCCGAGTTCGAAACCGTGGCCTGGACCCTGGAGCCGGGGCAGGTGAGCGATGTGGTGCAGACTTCGTTTGGATTGCACCTGATCCGCCGCCCCCCGCGGGAGGAAGCCCGCTCCCGGTTCCTCCCCTTTCTGGAGCGCACCAACATTTCCCGGGGTGACTCCACCTACATCAACGATCTGGCCAAGTCCAAAGCTCTCAAGGTGCAGCCCAACGCCAGCAAGCACCTGAAGGACGCGGCGGCGAATTTCGACGCGGCCCGCAAGAACGGGCAGCGGCTGGCGAGCTTCAAAGGCGGCGCCTTGACGGTGGCCAATTTCGCGCGCTGGATGGAAGTGATGAATGCGGGCTCCCACCGGCAGCTGGCCCAGTCGCCCGATTCGTTGCTAGACAACTTCGTGGAGCAGCTGGCGCAGAACACGCTCGTGATCCGGCAGATGGACTCGGCCGGCATCCAGGTTCCGGTCGCCAACTGGCAGGCCCTTCAGCTGGCCTACCGCGCCACCATGGACCAGATGGCGGCCTCGATGGGGCTCACCGATTCCGCCGTGGTGGACAGCACCAAACCCAAAGCGGCCCGGCTGGACTCGGCGGCGTCGCGGATCAACCGGTTCATCGATCAACTGCTCACCGGCCAGGCCCAATTCCGGCCGCTGCCGCCTCCGCTCGCGGGATTCCTGCGGGAGAACGGGCGCTACAAGATCAACCGGGCCGGTCTCACCCGGGCCGTCGAACTGGCCACCGCCAAATGGAAGGCGGACTCGGCGGCTGGTGGTGCGGCCGGCCAGCCCGGCGCCATCCAGCCTGCGCCCGGTGGACCACCGATCCCGAGCGGTGACTCGGGCGCTACCAAGCAGCCATGATTCCGGCACGCACCCTGGTATTGACCGTGGCCGCGCTCCTCGTGAGCGCGGCTGCGCCGCTTCTGGCCCAGGACGCCAGCCGTGAAGTGGCCGATCGGATCCTTGCGGTCGTAGGCCGCACCGCGATCCTCCAGTCCGAGGTCGAGGAGCGGGTCTATCAGGGCCGGCAGGGCCGGCCCCTCCCGACCGATCCGGCCGAAGTGGCCGCGCTCAACAAGCAGGCCCTGGAAGAGATGATCGATGAGGAGCTGCTCTACCAGATGGCCCTCACCGATACGACGGTGAAAGTGACCGATGAGGAAGTCACCGCGGCGGTGGACGAACAGATCCGCAATGTGCGGCGCCGCTATCCCAGCGACGACTCGTTGCGGGCGGGGCTCCGGGAAACGGGGTTCTTCACCATCGAGGAGTATCGCCGCTGGCTCACCGATACCCAGCGCAAGCAGCTGCTCACCAGCGCCTTGGTGAACCAGTTGCGGGGGAGCGGCAAGCTCAAGCCGGTCATTCCCACCGACCGCGAGCTCCGGGCCGCGTTCGAGCAGGAGCGGGGGCGGGCCCGCCGGCCGGAGACCGTCTCGTTCCGGCAGATCGTGGTCGCGCCGGCCCCGTCGGCGGCGGCGCGGCAGCGGGCGCTGGTGCTGGCGGACTCCATTCTCCAGGAGCTGCGCAAAGGGGCCGACTTCGCCACGGCGGCCCGGCGCTTCTCGGCCGATCCCGGCTCCAAGGAGCAGGGCGGATCGTTGGGGTGGTTCCGCCGGGGCGTCATGCACAAACGCTTCGAAGACGTGGCCTTCGGCATCCGCCCCGGCATCGTGTCGGATCCGGTGGAGACCCCCTTCGGCTTCCATCTGATCCAGGTGGAACGGGTCCAGCCGTCGGAGATCTCGGCTCGACACATCCTCATCGCCCCCGAGATCCTCCAGCAAGACGCCGATTCAGCCAAGGCGACCGCGGAGGCAATCCGCGCCGCGCTGATGCAGGGAGCCAATGCCGATTCCATTGCACGACTGTGGCACGATTCGCAGGAAGAGCGGGACTTCCGGGAGTTCCCCTCGGACAAGCTGCTGCCGGTCTACACCACTGGGTTCCAGGGCGTCGCAACCGGAGAGTACACCCCGGTCCTCAAACTCGAGTTCGCCGCGGATCCCATTCGCTCCAAGTTCGCCGTGATCCAGATCGTGGACCGCAAGGATGCCGGGGAATATCGCTTCGAGGATGTGAAGGATCAGCTGCGACGCACTCTGGGTGAGCGGCTGGCCATCCGGCGCTACCTCGACCAGCTGAGGCAGGCGACGTATGTCGATGTGAGGGGGAGCAGCTAGTTGGTCAGTCGTGCAGTCGGTCAGTCGGTCACGAGACCGACCGACCGACCGACCGACGGACCTACTGAACGAAGACCTTCAACCCCGCCTTCCGCACCAGCTCCGGCGGCATGATTCCCCGCTGGACCAGATCTTCC
>DASWKS010000362.1:0-1820 GCA_036396495.1 Gemmatimonadales bacterium | reverse complement strand
GAAGGCGCGCAGGGCGTGCTGGATCCGGTTGCCGAGCTGGCCCAGGATCTCGTTCGGCACGTCGTCGGGGAGCTGAGAACAGAAGTACACGCCCACGCCTTTGGAGCGGATCAGGCGGACCACCTGTTCCACCCGCTGCCGCAGCGCCGGCGGCGCATCGTCGAACAGCAGGTGGGCCTCGTCGAAGCAGAACACCAGCTTGGGCCGGTCCAGGTCGCCCACCTCGGGCAGGTTCTCGAACAGCTCCGACAGGAGCCAGAGGAAGCTCGAGTACAGCCGCGGCTTGAGGATCAGCTGGTCGGATGCCAGCACATTGACGATGCCCCGGCCGTTCGCATCGGTGCGCAGCAGCTCCACCAGCTCCAGCGCCGGTTCCCCGAAGAACTGGTCTCCGCCTTCGCGCTCCAGCGACAGCAGGGCGCGTTGGACGGCCGCCACCGATTGAGTGCTGATCAGACCGTATTGGGCGGAAACCTCTTTCCGGTTGTCCCCCAGAAACCCGAGCAACGACCGCAGGTCGTCCAGATCCAGCAGGAGCATGCCCTGGTCGTCGGCCAGCGTGAAGGCGATCTCGAGCACCCCCGACTGGACGTCGTTGAGCTCGAGCATGCGGCCCAGCAGGGTCGGGCCGATCTCGCTGACCGTCGCCCGGATCGGATGCCCGACCTTGCCGTACAGATCCCAGAAGACCACCGGGCTCGCTTCGGGAGCAAACCCCTCGAGGCCGATGGCGGCGGCCCGCTCGGTGAGTTTCGGGCTGATGGTGCCGGCCACGGCGAGGCCGGCCACGTCGCCTTTGACGTCGGCCATGAACACCGGGACACCCAGTCGGCTGAAGCCTTCCGCCAGCACCATCAACGAGACGGTCTTCCCGGTGCCGGTGGCGCCGGCGACCAGCCCGTGGCGGTTGCCGTACTTGGCCAGCAGCCAGACCGGCCCCTCCCCTTTGCCCAGGAGTATCTGGCTCACAGGCGGGTCAGCCTCCGGGATGGTACTCGCGCTCGATGTGGCCCTTCAACTGCGGGCGATAGAAGTAGACCTCTCTCAAGTTGCCCTTGCTGTAGCGCACCGCTTGGTCATTGAAGTGCGGTGAGGCGGGATTGCCACTCTGTCCGCCTGCAGTGACCGCTCGCGCCCGCACACTATCGCCGAACTCCACCACCGCCACGAAGCTGTTCCCGCTGGTGCCGTAGAGCTTCTTCGTTCCGGGATGGGTCCGGGCCCCGAATGAGGCCAGCGAGCCCCAGCGGGCCGAGGTGAAGCCGACCGGAATGCTGGGCTTGGCGTCATCGAAGGGATGGACGATGTCGCCGGTGAGGCGCTGGAACCGGTTGATGTCGCCCCACGGCGTTTTCCAGGTTCCGTAGCGCGCGGCGAGAGTATCGGCAGCGGTCGCCAGTGCCTGGAGGCGTTGTTCTGGCGTCGCCCGGGTGGCGATGTACTCCTCGGTGGAGACGCCCGCCCTCCGGGCCGCGTCGCTCACCCGCCGTTCCATCTCATCGCCCCAGGCGATCGCGAGCGTGGTGGGGACCGAGGTCTCCGACCAGCGCAGGTCCCACGCTCGGAGCAACGCAACCGGCTCGGCCAGCTTCGACTTGAGCGGACTGGTTGCACTGGTCTGATCCCAGGACTTGAGCAGAGAAGGAATCAACGGCTCGAACGCCGTCAGGTAGCTGTCGTACGCCGCTGCGATGAGCGAGCTCGGGGTGAAGTCCTTCCTGCCTTCCAGTACCCGGATGGCGTGGAGGCCCCGCGCGTTCTCGCTGCCGGTCTCCATGTAGGCCGGATAGTCGGCCTTCCGGGGACTGTTGGCGCCGGCC
>DASWKS010000361.1:0-11268 GCA_036396495.1 Gemmatimonadales bacterium | reverse complement strand
CATCGATCGCTTCGGGAACACCACCGCCGCGACGATTCCGATCGCGCTCGATGAATGCGTTCGCGCGGGCCGGCTGAATCCCGGAGACGTGGTGGTGTTCACCGCGTTCGGGTCCGGGTTTTTGTGGGGGAGCGTGGTGCTTAAATACTAGTCGAAGGCGGTCGAAGAGAGTCGAAGGCGGTCGAAGGCGGTTCACTACTCTCTCTCTGGCTCATACCTACCGTCTTCGACCGTCTTCGACTGTCTCTGGCCTTCCTTCGACGGTTTTTCGCTGCTCCTGCCTCCAGCGCTCGTAATTCTTGAACTGTTCACGTGACAGCAATGATTTCAGGTTCTCATCGAACGCCTTCTGGTGCCGCTCCAGGGTCTGCATCTGCTTTTGCATGGCCTCCATTTTCAACCGACGGGCTTCCATTTTGCCCCGGTCCCGGGAGCCTCGCTCGCCGCTCGCACCCGCGCCGCCCATTTGTCCCATCATGTCGCGCATCAGGCGCCTCATCTCCAGGACACTGTCCCGGACGGCCTTGGTTTCCTGCATGAAGATCCGGTACTGCCCGGCGTAGGGCTCGTATTGGGCCGGCTCCAGCTGGACCAGGTCCACCATTTCTTCGGGTACCGGCGGGCCGTCGAACAGGACCGGGTCGAAGTTGGGCCGAGGCATGCCACCGGGGCCTCGCCCGCCGCCCATCCGGCCGCCAGGTCCTTGACCGGCCGCCGGGTCGGGCAGGACCACCAGGATCGTGAAGAGAACCAGCCCGGCCGTCGTGGCCGCCCGGGCGAGGGATCGCGACATCAGGTACATGAAGAGGCTCCAGCAGCGAGTTCACTGGAAGTACGAGCCGGCGGCCCCGGTTGTTGGCCGAAAGCGAGGACGAAGTCCTGGCCGTCCGCCAACAGCAGGGGGGCGGCCGGCGTAATCCCTCATGGACGCGCGGATGGACTGGGGGTTGGGTGCAGCGGACGGAGGCTCTGCGCCGGTGACGGTGGCGGAAGAGACCGACCTGATCCGGCGGATTCTGACCGGCGATGCGGAAGCCTTCAGCGGTCTGGTCGATGCCTACATGGCGGTAGGGTACCGCACGGCATACCGGGTCCTGGGGCACCGGCAGGATGCAGAGGACGTCCTTCAGGACGCCTTTCTGCAGGCGCTTCGTCACATCGATCAGTTCGAGGTGGGCCGGCCCTTTCTTCCCTGGTTTCTCCGAATCGTGGTCAACCGGGCCCTGTCGATTCGCGGGCGGCTGGCGCGGCGGGCCGCCGACGAGCTCTCCGAGCTGGAGGTGGATCCGTCCCCCGGCCCGGCGCTTGTCACCGAACGGGCCGATGCCGGCGGGCGGGTCCGCGCCGCGCTCGCCGCGCTCCCCGAGCGGGAACGGATGGCAGTGCAGCTGGTGGAGCTGGAAGGGATGACTTCAGCGGAGGCGGGCGAGGTCCTGGAGCTGCCGGCCGGCACGGTTCGCTGGCTGCTGCACCGGGCCCGCAACGAATTGCGGATGGTGCTGGCGCCAACCCAGGACTGGCGGGAGGGTCACTATGAAGGAACGGCCTGAGCAGGAGGACCTGGCGATCCGCGACGCGCTCCGGCGTGCCAGCGACGACGCCGATCCTGACGCCGCCACCCGGCAGCGGGTTCGAGCCCGCATCCTGGCACAGGCAGGGCCGGAGTTGCGGCGCCGTCGCATGCAATCGCTGGCGGAGCGACTGCTCCGAACCGCACGCTGGACCATTCCGGCCGCGATCGCAGCGGCGCTGGTGCTCGCCTTCTTCGTCGCGCGCCCGCGGGTTCCGGACGCCGGGATGGAACTGTCGCCGGCCGCCCTCTTCCTCGGTGGGGTGATCGGCATTGTGCCCGCGGATTCGGCGGTCGACGCGGCGGTCGGTTCCGCCGACGGAACCTGGTTTCTGGCAGAGGTGGTTTCCCATGAGTGAGCTCAACTCGCCCCGCACGGTGATCGTCGCCCTGGTGCTGCTGGCCCACACCGCGGTTGGAGTCCTGGGCGGAATCGCGCTCGACCGGGTGATCTTCCGGCCCGGCCCGCTTCGCGCCGAGATGGCGGCATTCGGACCGGATCGGCCGGGCTCGAGTCGATTCGACCGGGTCGATGGCAGTCGGCGAGGTGGAGGGCCACCTCCCGGTATGAGGCATCGGATGCTGGACGCGCTCGGCCGCGATCTGTCCCTCACTCAGGACCAGCGTCAGAAGATCGACTCGATTTTCCTGGGCCAGGAGCCGGCCTATCGGGCGGTTCGGGAGGAGTTCGCTCCCCGGCTTCGTGGGCTGATGGAGGAGACCCGGCTGTCCATCGAAAAGGTGCTGACCCCTGAGCAGGTGCAGAGGTTCCGTGAGCGGCATCGACGGCACCTGGAGGACGAGCGCCTCTGACCGGGACCGGAAACCTCAGCGGGCGAAACCGAACTGGGCTATGTTCCGTAATGGAACAACGATGGTTACCAGTTTACGCCGAGGGGCTCCATGCTGGACATGCTGATCTTTCTGGGGGCTGGACTGGGTGGATTCGTCCTGGCCCGTGATTTTGTCAAACGACGCCTGCGGTTCGTTGACGCCGTTCAACATCCCGCGACCCCGTGGATTGTGGGAATCGGGGCGGCGCTGGTGAGCTGGCCGCTGGCCGCGTTGCCGCTGCTGACCACAGCCACCAGCGCCATCTTCGGCCTGGGCACCGGGCTTGGCACTCGCAGCGGGGCAAAGGCCCTCCGGTCTGGTGAGCGACTGCCGGCCAAACGCTGAGGCCGACCCGGCGGTTCGCTAGATTCCAGTCCATGCCGGAAGTCAGTTGCGTCCGCTGCGGTCAAACTCGCGGGCAGATGGCGTTCAAGCCGTTTCCCACTCCGTTGGGTCAACGGGTGTTCGACTCCATCTGTGCGGTCTGCTGGGGCGAGTGGGTGAAACAGCAGCAGGCCCTGATCAATCACTACGGCATCAACCTGCAGGATCCGCAGGCCAAGCAGTTCCTCTATCAGCAGCTGGAGCAGTTTCTCTTTACCAGCGCACCCCAAGCCTGAGCACCAGGTCCACTGCGGGTCCGAAGGGATAGAGATCTTCCACCATCCCGGCCAGGATCTCGGGACCGTCGCCGGCTTTCAGCAGGAATCCGAAATCGAGCGAGAGATCGGGACGGTCCAGCGATTGGAGTGTGGTCCCACGCCAGGCACCGGTGTGGAACAGCAGGTTGGAGTAGACTGACTGGCGCCCCCAGAAGCGCCACCGCAGCCCTGAGCTCGCGCTCGCGAACCAGGTCCGTTGCCAGCGCGCCAGACTGCCGGCCCGGGGACTGTACCCGAGGCCGGCGCTTCCTTCCCAGCCGAGCCGATCGGGAACCAGCCACCGGCGAGCGGCGGTCTGCAATCCCATTGCGACGGCTTCCAATCCCCAGCCATCTGGCCGGGTGTTGGTGGGGAAGGCAGCAATCAGCGTGGTCATCCAGTCCGCTCCATGACGATAACCGGCGCTGATTCGCAGGTCGCCGAGTGATGTGCCCGGAAGTGGTCGAACTACTCTCACCTGATCCGGGAACTGGATGAAGTACTCGTACTGATTCTCCGGTCGTTCGTCGCGCCGGCCCTCGTCAAATCCAAAGACCCCGTGCCACCAGGTGATGAATGGGTCGAGTGCGCCGGACTGGGCCGACTCGAGCGGCAGGTCGCCCTGCAAGTGCCAGCGTCCCTGGGTTCGTCCTATCGACAGGTTGATTCGTGACAGCTCGGCGTCGAGCAGGTAATCGGCGACGCTACGGGTCTGGGCCTCGAGCACGTTGCCATAATCCACCCGAATTGCGGTCTGCCAACCCTTCCGGGTCTCACCGACCGGATCGAAGCCGAGCGCGCTGCGTGATGTAATGGCTGGATTGATGGGGCGATAGGCGGGTAGTCCCTGGGAATGAGCGGACCCTGTGGCCCCCAACACCAGCAGGGCGAGACCGTGGAGGCGGAGTCGCCCCGGGGTGGCGTGAAGCGCCATGCGTTAAGAATAGGCAAAAAGAAGGCCGAAGAAGGCAAGCCCCCTTCGACCCTCTTCGACCGCCTTCGACCTAGTCTCTTGCCCGCCCCAGCTTCCCGCTCAAGGTCTGGCGCTGTTTCTGCCGCAGGATCTCGAGCTTGACGGTTTCGTCGTCGTCGTAGGAGCGAAGGATCCGGAGCAGGCTGCCGGCGCTCTGCGGCTTGCGGCCGTCGACACTCAGAATGACGTCGCCGCCCTTCAGACCGAGCGCATGGTTGGAGGGCGCCCGGGTCACCAGGACCCCCTCGGTCGTGCCGAAGTAGCTGCCGAGATCGGGATTGATGGGGGCCAGCTCCAGGTCCGCCAGCGCGCCTCCACCGAAGGCCATCGCCACGCTGGGCCTTCGTTCCAGCATGCTGAAGTCCGGTCCCAGCTCGAAGGGCTCGACCCGGACACCGGGCGGCAGCTGGATCCGCTCGCGGGATTCACCCTCGGGATAGCGGAAGTAGAAGCGATTGCCCTCGAACGCCATCAGGCCCTCGTCGCCGGTGACCACCGACACGGTGCGGCGGGCGTCACCCCTCAGGAATTCGACCTGCACGGTGTCGTTGGGATCGAGCTTGGCGGCCAGCTCGATCAGGCGGACGCCGGGAGCGGATTCCTCCTCAGCCAGTCGCCGGCCCGGGGTGGTGAGCACCGAGTTCCCGTCGAGCTTGGTGATGATGTCGCCGGACCGAATGCCCGCCTTGGCCGACGGGCCGCCCGGGGTCACCGACTGTACGAAGGCGCCCAGCGAGTCGGTCTCCTGGGCATCGAGCATCTTGACCACGATGCCGAGCCGGGCCCGCCGCTGCATCAGCGGGAGAAACCGTTCGGTCATGTCCTGACCGTCGATCCAGATCCGCTGCAGGCTCTTGGGATGAGACCTAGCGGTGTCCCTGGTCCGCTCCTGGGCCGCCAGCGGCTGGGCGAGCAGGACAGCCAGCGTCAGGGAAATCAGAGGCTTCATGATGTAACCATTCCTTCCGAAATAAGCTCGCGCGACCCGTGGCTCACGACTCGCGACTGGTTCATAGTCCCGCATACGACGCCCGGGTGAGATGCACGTCGACCAGGGCGTCGAGCAACCCCACTCGTTCGCGCCAGAGCCGGAGCTGCCGGGTGTCGCGCATCGGGTCGGCCAGGTTCATCAGGTCCAACAGCTCGATCTGGCGGTCGAGCGATGAGAGCTGGTCTTCGATCCGGTCCGCGATGGCCGCGGTCCGGCCGTCGATGGCACGGCTGTCGGGGTTGTACTCGCGCAGGGTTTCTTCCAGCGCCTGGGATTGGGCCCGGATCGCCGCCAGCTCACTGGCCGCGCTGCTCCCCGGGTCAGCGTCTCCCGGGCCGGCTCCGGGCCGGAGTACCACGGCCAATGCGACCGTCGCCGCGAGCGCCAGCACGAGGGCTACGCTCCGGGCCGCCGAGCGGCGGCGCCGCTCGGCGACATGGCGGGACCGTATCTCCCGGAACTGATCGCGTGAGGGGCGGGGCGCGGGAAGCGCCTTGAGCCGGGCAACCCGCTGTCCCAACCGGTCGAGCTCGGCCTGACATCGTGGGCAGTCCGCGAGGTGCTCGCGGGCGGCTGCCTGACCCGGCTCCAACCCCGGCTCTCGCAGATCCAGCAGCTGCTCCAGCGTGAGGTGGTTCATGTCGCGACCTCCTCTCCCAGCCAGCGGCGCAGCCGCGCATGGGCCCGCGCCAGCTGTGACTTCGAAAAACTCACTGATTTCCCCATCAACTGCCCGATCTCATCGTGGGTGTAGCCTTCGACATCATGCAGCCATACCACCGCCCGCGCCGTATCGGAGAGCCGCTCCAGAGCGGCTTCCAGGTCCATTCTGAGCGCCGGTTGCTCGCGGGGTGGTGTCGCGACGTCGTCGCTCAGCTCGTCCGCGTCCCGGTACTTGTTCCGCCGCAACCGCATCAACGCCTTGCTGGCCGTGATGCTCCGCACCCAACCCCACAAGCTGCCATCGCCCCGGAACCGGCCCAGGCTGCGGAAGACTTCGAGGAAGGTCTCCTGAACCACGTCCTCGGCGTCTTCCCGGGTGCGGCAAATCCGCCGGGCCAGGCCGTAGACCGGTCCGGAGAAGGCCCGGTACAGGGCCTCCTGAGCGGCAGGGTCTCCCCCTCGGGCAAGAGGTACTAGGGCCTCTTCCTGGACCAACCTGACGCTCTCCATGGCCATGGCTCCCGTCACGCACAATATGATGCGCTGAAGGGGGGGATGGTCGCAGGGGCGGAACGTTCCGCGTTCCTGGTTCCGGGTTCCAGGTGCGGTGCCAGCGTGCGATGCCAGCGTGCGGTGCCAGCGTGCCATGGGCTGGGTGCGCTCCCTGCGCGCTGATCGGTACCCTGCACGCAGGCACCGGCACAGCACCAAGCACCGCACCCGGAATCTGGAACCCGGAACGTGCCGCTGGACGCTATTTTCCCCCCATGCAGCGTCCCCCTCCCGATTGGCTCCACCACCTCGCCGACGAAGCCGACGCGGCTTTTCTCTACCGGGCGCTGGCTTCATCCGAGCCGGCCGCCGACCGGGCCCGGATCTATAGCCAGCTGTCCGAGGTGGAGGACCGTCATGTCAAGATGTGGCAACGGCTTCTGGCGGAGAGCGGCCATGAGGTCAGAGCCCCGTCTCCCAGCCGGCGGGCTCGCCTCATGGCCTGGATGGGGCGCCGCCTAGGTCCCAACTTCCTGCTTCCCATGCTCCTGGAGGAAGAGGGTCGCGAGGTCCGGGGCTATCTGCGGCTGCATCAGGATTCGACCGGAGGTGCGGCCGACACCGCGCTGACCCTCGCGCGGGAATCGAAGCAGCACGCCGAGAGCCTGGCCGGCCTGTCGGGGAGGGGTGCGGAACCGTGGCACAAGACCGGGGCAGGTGGCGTGCTCCGGAACGTGGTTTACGGATTCAATGACGGCCTGACCGCCAATTTCGGATTGCTGGCGGGCATGTTCGGCGCCCAGGACTCAGTGGCGACGGTGGGGCACGCCGTGGTGGTCGCGGGGCTCGCCGGGGTAGTGGCCGACGCGCTCTCGATGGGCGCATCGGGCTACCTCGCCGCCAAGAGCGAACGCGAGGTGCACGAGCACGAGATCGCCATGGAGCGGGAGGAAATCCGGCTCATGCCCGAGCTGGAGGAGGAAGAGCTCCGCCTGGTGTACCAGGCCAAGGGCGTGCCGGAAGCCCAGGCGAGACAGTTCGCCGCCTCGGTCATGGCCGATCCCGAGCGGGCCCTGGAAGAGAAGGTCCGGGAAGAGCTGGGGATCAGCCACAGTCACTCCAGCCCGGGCCGCGAAGGATGGATCACCGGGACCGCCACCGCCGTGGGCGCGTTCATCCCGGTGGCGCCGTTGCTGATCAGCACCGACGCGTGGGCGGTTTGGACTTCCTTTGGCCTGGCGATGGTGTCGCACTTCGGGGTCGGCGCGGCCCGCTCGCTCTTCACCGGCCGCGGCGGTTTCCGCAGCGGCATGGACATGTTCGTGGTCGGGCTGGGTGTCGCCGTCATCGGCTACTTCATCGGTGAATACATGGTGCAGCGGCTGTGACGTCGTCGCTCGAAGCCCGGCTGGTGGAGTTGGAAGCAGCATCCCGCCCGCTCGATCCCGATCCGGCGGGCCGTGCGGCCCTGTTCGGTCCGGTATTCGACTACGCCGAGCGTTTCCTCGACGCGCTGCCCTCGCTGCCGGCGTATGTGGTCACCATGGACAAGGGTCGGGGGGTCCTGGACCTCCAGTTCCGGGAAGACGGCCGATCCATCGAACGGGTGTTGTCGGTGCTTGGCGACCAGGTGGACCGACCCGGGCTCAATCCCGCCAGTGGTGGTCACCTGGGCTACATCCCAGGCGGCGGTCTCTATGCGTCCGCGCTGGCGGATTACCTGGCCGACATCACCAACCGCTATCCCGGCGTGTTCTTCTCCAGTCCGGGAGCGACTCGAGTAGAGCATCAGGTGGTCCGGTGGACCGCCGACATGGTTGGATTCCCCGCCGGCGCGGGCGGCACCCTCGCGTCCGGCGGCAGCATCGCCAACCTGATCTGCCTAGCCGCGGCCCGCGATGCGCACGGGATCCGGTCCCGCGATGTCGAGCGCGTGGTGGTGTACCTGAGCAGCCAGACCCATCACTGCATCACCAAGAACCTGAGACTGCTGGGTCTGGGGGAGTGCGTGTTGCGCTACCTCCCGCTGGACCAGCGGTTCCGGATCCGGGCCGAGGCGTTGGCCTCGCAGATCGAGGCCGACCGCCGGGCCGGCTTGAGCCCTTGGCTGCTGGTGGCCTCGGCCGGCTCCACCGATGTCGGGGCGATCGATCCCCTGGATTCACTGGCCGACCTGGCGGCGGAGCATCGGCTCTGGTATCACGTCGACGCTGCGTACGGCGGCTATTTCCTGCTGGTGCCGGGCATGCGAGAGCGGTTCCGCGGAATCGAACGAGCCGATTCCACCGTGCTCGATCCCCACAAGACCCTGTTCCTCCCTTACGGGCTGGGGATCGCGCTGGTGCGGGACCAGGCCACCCTGGCGCAAGCCTTCCGCTCCGACGCGCCTTACCTGCAGGACACGCTGACCGAGCGGGAAGAAGACTCGCCGGCCGATCTCTCCCCCGAGCTGACCCGCCCCTTCCGGGGCCTGCGGCTATGGCTGCCGCTGCTGGTTCACGGGCTCGCGCCGTTTCGCGCGAGCCTGGAGGAGAAGCTGCTGCTGACGCAATGGCTGCACGCGGAGTTGCGTACGCGAGGCTGGGAGGTGGGCCCGGAACCCGATCTCTCGGTCATCACCTACCGCTGGGTGCCCGACGGGCTCGACCCCGAGCTGGTGAACCGGCTCAACGCCCGCGTGGTGGAGCTGATCAAGCAGGATGGCAGAGTCTATGTGAGCTCCACCCTGATCGAGGGCCGCTATACGATCCGGTATGCCGGCGTCACCCATCGCACCCATCTCACCACGGTCAGGTTGCTGCTGGACCTGCTCGAGGGATTCGCCGGCCAGGCCCAGCGCGAGCTGGTTGCACCGGGGGCCGGGGCCGGGGTACGCTCTACCGTATGACACCCTGGGTAATGCGACTGATCCTGGCCAATGGGGCCGTGTACCTGCTGCAAATGGCCGGGCCGCAGGGTCTGGAACAGCTCCTGGTGTTCGTGCCGAGATACGTGCTGAGTCGGCCGTGGACGCTGGTGACTTACATGTTCCTGCACGGTCCGCTCTTTCACATCTTCTTCAACATGCTGTCCTTGTTCTTCTTCGGACCAAGGGTCGAATCTCGGCTGGGCGGCCGGCGCTTTCTGACGCTCTATTTCGTGAGCGGCATCGTGGGCGCCCTGCTCTCGCTCATCTTCACGCCGGACGCTGCGATCGTGGGCGCGTCCGGGGCGGTCTTCGGCGTCATGCTGGCGTTCGCGAGCTTCTGGCCCCGGGACCAGATCCTGATCTGGGGTATCCTGCCGGTCGAGGCGAGGGTAATGGTGATCGCGATGACGGTGATGTCGCTGTTCTCCGGGTTCCGGGGTGGGGGCGGCATCGCCCACTTCGCTCACCTGGGGGGATTCCTGGGCGGCTGGCTCTCACTCAAGTGGTTCGAGCGTCGTTCGGACGGCCGCAAATGGCAAGCGAAGGCGGCTCCGGCCCGGCCGCGCGAATCCAGCGAGTCCAGTCTGGCGCGCTGGCGACGCATCCAGCGAGATGGCCTGCACGAAGTCAACCGGGCCGAGCTGGATCGGATCCTCGACAAGATCAGCTCGCAAGGCATGCAGAGCCTCACGCCGGGCGATCGCGAATTCCTGGAGCGCTTCAGCACCAGGGAGACCACCTAATCAGCGAGGGTGGCGCGGGATTCCCCTCCACCAGGGTCTCGGTCATCAGGGCCCTGGGCGCGGATGACGCCGGGGTCAGGGAACGGGCGCTCGAGCTCCTCGCCGCCACCTATTGGCGGCCGGTGTACACCTACATCCGGCTGCGCTGGCGGCTGGAGCCGGATGAGGCCGAGGACCTGACCCAGGAGTTCTTCGCGCGCGCGCTGCAGCGCGACTTCTTCATTCAGTACGATCCGGCCCGGGCCCGCTTCCGCACCTGGCTCCGGGTCGGCATCGACCGGATGATCGCCAACCTGCGCGAGGCCGCGGGCCGGCTCAAGCGCGGCGGCGGCGCGGTGACGATCCCGCTCGACCTGGCCGAGGTCGAGCGCGACCTGGCGACCCGGGCGGGAGCGCCCTTGCCGGACGATGATGAGCTGTTTCGCCGCGAAGTGGCGCGCACCCTCTTTACGTTCGCGGTCGATGCGTTGAAGAACGAGACCGAACGGAACGGCAAGACCGCCCAGTTCCGGCTCTTCGTCGAGTACGATCTGGAGGGACCGGATAGCGAGCCACGGCCGACCTATGCCGACCTGGCCGCGGCTCACGCGTTGCCGGTGACGCAGGTGACCAATCATCTCGCCGCGATGCGGCGGCGGTTTCGGATCCTGGTGCTGGAACGGTTGCGGGAGATGTCGGGCAGCGAGGCGGAATTCCGGGCCGAGGCGCGCGATCTGTTAGGCCTAGAACCGGGGTGAGGCAAGTCCAGGGGCAGGGAGCAGGGAGAAGGGAGCAGGGAGCAGGGAGCAGGGAGACCGGAGCTGGGGGCGGGATGAGAGTGCTTTCCGACAACGTCGTCACCCATCTGGCCCAGGTCTCGGACTGGCCCGACCTGGCCGGCACCCGCTACGCGGCGATCGAGGAGCTAGGGCGGGGCGGCATGGGCGCGGTCTTTCGGGCCCGGGATGAGCGGCTCGACCGTGAGGTGGCGATCAAGGTGCTCCGGGCGGTCGATGTCCCCGAGGGCATCACGGAACGGTTGTCGCGCGAGGCGCGGATCCTGGCCCGGCTGGAACACCCCGGCATTGTGCCGGTTCACGATCTGGGCGTGTTGCCGGACGGCCGGATCTACTACGTGATGAAGCTGGTGCGGGGCCAGCGGCTGGACGCCTGGCTCGCGACCAATCCGCTCGAGCGGGAACGCATCGAATTGCTCAAGCGGGTAGCGGAGACGCTGGCGTTCGCCCATGTCCGGGGGGTGATTCACCGCGACCTCAAGCCGTCCAACATCATGGTGGGCGAATTTGGCGAAGTGCTGGTGCTGGATTGGGGGGTGGCAAAACTGACGGACGGACGGGCGGAGGGTCCGACGGACCGACGGACCGACGGACCGACGGACGGTTCTGTCGGGGTACCCGCGCCGACGCCGGTTTCTCCAGTACCGACTGCGGCCTCTACCACTGCGCACGGTACC
>DASWKS010000360.1:0-9219 GCA_036396495.1 Gemmatimonadales bacterium | reverse complement strand
GAGGAGTTCATGCGGCTGGCCCTCATGGGCCACCGTCTGGGCCACCAGGTCTTCATCGTGCTGGAGCAGCTGGCGGAGCTGGACGACGTGCTCAGGGTGGCCGATGACATGGGGATCCAGCCCGTGCTGGGCGTCCGCATCAAGCTGGCCACCGAGGGGTCGGGCCGCTGGGCCAAGAGCGGGGGCGAGAAGTCCAAATTCGGGTTATCGGCGCCCCAGCTGATCCGGTTACTGGGCCGGCTGGAAGAGCTGGGCCGAAAGGACTTGCTCCGGCTGGTCCACTTCCACCTGGGCAGCCAGATCCCCGATATCCGGTATGTCAAGAAGGGGCTCGAGGAGATCGGCCGGTTCTACGCCGAAATCCGGGAGCTGGGCTTCAATCTGACCCACGTCGATGTGGGCGGCGGCCTGGGGGTTGACTACGACGGGTCCCGCTCTACCCGGCCTGCCAGTGTGAACTACACCCTGGGCGAGTACGCCAACGACGTGGTGTACCTGCTGGGAAACACCTGCCGCCAGCTCAACATCCCGATGCCGAACATCATCTCGGAGTCGGGCCGGGCCCTCACGGCGCACCACGCGCTGCTGCTGGTCAACGTGACCGACGTGGAAGCCCAGACCGAGCCGCAGGTGCCGGCGGTGGACCGCAAGAAGTCGCACAAGGTGCTGAAGGAGCTCAAGGAGAACTTTGACGCCCTCACGCTGGCCAGCGTGGAGGAGGCGTTCCACGATGCCCTGTTCGCCAAGGAGCGGGCCCAGGAGCTGTTTGCCAGCGACGCCATCACCCTGAAGCAGCTGGCCGATATCGAGGAGTACTACCTGGCGACGATGAATGCCATCGCCAAGCTCATCGCGCCCGACAAACCGGCGTACGCCGACATCCAGAACCATCTCGAGTCCACCCTGGTCGACCGCTACTTCTGCAATTTCTCGGTCTTCCAGTCGCTGCCCGACAACTGGGCCATCGATCAGCTCTTTCCCATCATGCCGATCCACCGGCTGCTCGAGGTCCCCGACCGGCGCGGCACGCTGCAGGACATCACCTGCGACTCGGACGGGGTGATCGACCGGTTCTCGGGCGGGCGGCGGGGCAAGCCGTCGTTGGAGCTGCACCCCTGGAAGGACGGTGAACCGTACATCCTGGGCATCTTTCTCACTGGGGCTTATCAGGAGATCCTGGGTGACCTGCACAACCTGTTCGGCGATACCAACGCGGTCCACATCAAGCTCACCAATGGGACCTATGAAGTGACCGATCTGGTGGAAGGGGACACGGTCACGGAAGTGCTCAACTACGTGCAGTTCCGGGCCAACGATCTGATGGCCACGTTCCGGCGCAAGGTGGGGAACGCGAAGGATCTCTCGCGCACCGATGCCAACGCGTTCATCGCCGATTACCTCGCCGGGCTGGAGGGCTACACCTACCTCGAGGGCGATGTGCCGCGGGAATGGAAGTTGGAAACGGAACGGGTGGCCCAAGCGGTCGCCAGTGAGCCGTGACCCCGGTAGTTCACCGCTGTTCCAGAGGGACGAAGGGCCGTTCCGGGTGCCCGGTGTAGATCTGGCGCGGGCGGGCGATCTTCTGCTCCTTGTCCATCAGCATTTCCTCCCACTGCGCCAGCCAACCCGGCAGCCGGCCCACCGCGAACAGTACCGTGAAGTAGTCGGTGGGATACCCCATCGCCTGGTAGATCAGGCCGGAATAGAAGTCCACGTTGGGATAAAGCTTGCGCTTGATAAAGTAGTCGTCCTCCAGGGCGATGCGCTCCAGCTCCAGGGCGATCTCCAGCTTGGGGTTGAGGCCGGTCTGCTGGAAGACCTCATCGGCGGTGTGTTTGATCAGCTTGGCCCGGGGGTCGTAACTCTTGTAGACCCGATGGCCGAAGCCCATGAGCCGGCCCTCGCCCTTCTTCACCTTCTCGATGAACCCGGGGATGTTCTTCTTGTTCCCGATCTCATCCAGCATCAGCAGCACCGCCTCATTGGCCCCGCCGTGAAGCGGGCCGTACAGCGCGCCGATCCCGGCCGAGACGGCCGAGAAGGGGTCGACGTGAGAGGACCCTACCGCGCGCACGGCGCTGGTGGAGCAGTTCTGCTCGTGGTCGGCGTGCAGGATCAGCAGAATCTCGAGGGCCCGCTGCAGCACCCGGTTGGGCTCGTGCCGGCCCCCGATCGAGAACATCATGTTGACGTAGTTGCCGATGTACTCGAGATCGTTCCGGGGAAACTCGTACGGCAGCCCCCGCGAGTGGCGGAACACGAAGGCCGCGAGGGTCGGCAGCTTGGCCATCAACCGGACCCGCTGGACGTGGCGGTTGGACGGGTCGGAGATGTTCTTGGCGTCAGGATAGAAGGTCGAGAGCGCCCCCACCGTCCCCAGCAACATGCCCATGGGATGGGCGTCGTAGCGGAACCCCTCCAGGAACTTGATGATGTTGGTGTGGACGTACGTGTGGTAGCGGATGTCCGTGGTCCACCGGTCGAGCTGTTCCCCCGTGGGCAGCTCGCCCTCGGCCAGCAGGTAGGCCACCTCCAGAAAGCTGGCCCGCTCGGCCAGCTGTTCGATCGGGTAGCCCCGGTAGCGGAGGATGCCCCGGTCGCCGTCGATGTAGGTGATGGCGCTCCGGCACGCCGCGGTATTCATGAAGGCCGGATCGTAGGCCATCAGGCCGAAGTCGTCCTCCGAGGTCCGGATCTGTCGCAGGTCCATCGCCTTGATGGTCCCGTCGGTGATCGGCAGCTCGTAGCTCTTATCGGTTCGATTGTCGGTGATGGTGAGGGTATCGCGATTCACGGGGCGGCCTTCACAGCGAGGGTCGGCTGAGGTTCTTTCAGGCGCGCGCGAAAGATAGCGACTCGCCCGCACCGATTGGAGGCACGCGTGGCCCGTCCCATTCCCGTTGCGAATCGCGCGCGAGGCGTGCTGGTCGGGCTGGCGCGGGCCCACGCCGGTGGGACCGATCCGGCCGGCGAGTTGGTCGGGGAAGCCGCGTTGGCGGCCCTGCTGGCGGAGGAGCTGCTCGAAACCGAGGTGGACCTGCGGCGCCTGACGGAGCGGTGGATCACCTGGTGGCGGCGCGACGGCCGCGGCATCGGGCCCCGCACCGGTGAAGCCCTGGAGCATCTGGCGCGCTATGACGCCCCCCTGCCGCCGGGTGGCGGCATGGCGGACCCGGGGCCGCTGGTGCGGGTCGTTCCCATCGCCCTCGCCGCGGCCAGCCAACCCCGCAACCTGGTGGGCGGTACTTGGCACACCGTCATGCTGACCCATCCCGATGCCACCACAGCCTGGACCGCGGTGGCCGCGAACGTCGCGCTGTCCCAGCTGCTCCTGGGCCGCCGCGACTTCCTCCCGGATGTGATCGAGGCGCTCCAGGCGAACGACGCAGCGGTTGAAGTGCTGTCGGCTGTCCGCCGGATTCCCTTCGTCCAGCAGGACGAGCTGGATGGGGGCGGCCACGCCGCCATCGCCTCGGCCGAGGTGGCGCTCTGGACCGCGCATCATGAATCGCGGGTGGACCGCGCCTGGGCCGGTCCGGCGGCCGGCCCGGGGGATGGGGCGGCTCTGGTCGCGGCATTGCTGGGCGCGCGGGAGGGGGAGCAGGCGGTGCCCGGCCCGGCTCCCGAATCGGAGCGGCTTCGAAGCCTGGCCAAGCGGCTGGTCACCAGACGGACGGATGGGCAGACGGACTGACGGACGGATTCCCGTCCTATGGTCCGTCGGTCCGTCAACCCGTCGGTCCGTCCAGTGTCACCGTGCAGGTCGTCTCGAAGCCGCCCCGTGGGTTGTACCCGGTCCGCACCGTCAAGCGCCTGGGTTCCAGCAGGCGGAACAGGTCCTCGGCCATGCGGGCGGTGGCGTGCTCCTGAAAGATGCCGACGTTACGGTAGCTGGTGATGTAGTACTTGAGACTCTTGAGCTCGACGCACTTCGCGTCCGGAACGTAACTGACCGTGAGCCGGGCGTAGTCCGGCAGCCCGCTGTAGGGACAGACGGCGCTGAACTCGGAGGTTTCCGTCACGACCTCCTGTTCGGGCCCCTGGTAGGGGAAAGTCTCCAGCACGGCGACTTCGATGTGTTCGGGGCCCACGAACGGGAGGACCCGTCCTTCGGCGGTGGCCATGTGGTCTCCAGGTGTCAGACTGCCTGAAACCTAGCGCCTATGATCGCAGCATTCGCATTCCTGTTGTCCGGCCCCGGAACGATTCCGGCCGATACGGTCCCGCTGAGCCCGGGACTGGTGATCACCCGCTCGGTCATCATCCGGGCCGGTGAATACCGGCTGAGCCCCCTGGCAGGGGATTCGGTGGTTCTCCGCGTTCGGGGCTCGGGAATCGTGGTGGACTTCGGGGGGGCGGTGCTGAGCGGCGGCGATCCCGGGGGACGGCCTGACGAGTACCACGGCATCGGGGTGCTGATTGAGGACGGGCGGGGCATTACGCTGCGGAACGCCCGGATTCGGGGCTTCAAGGTCGGGGTGCTCGCTCGCAACGTGCGCAACCTGCTTCTGGCCCGGAACGACGTGAGCTACAACTGGAAGCCTCGGCTCTGGAGCGGTCCGGGCCACGAAAGCCTGGTGGACTGGCTGACCTATCACCGGAACGAGCAGGACGCGTGGCTGCGATACGGTGCCGGGATCTACCTCACCGGAGTGGACGGCGGCGAAATCCGGGACAACGTGGCACGGCAGGGCATGAATGGACTGCTGCTGGTGCGTTCCTCCCGGCTCCGGATCTGGAATAACGACTTCTCCTTCCAATCGGGCCTCGGCATCGGCCTCTACCGCGCCAGCTACAACACCATCATGCACAACCGGGCCGATTGGTGCATGCGGGGCTACGTCCACGGCGGGTACAGCCGGGGCCAGGACTCGGCGGCCCTGCTGCTGTACGAGCAGAGCTCGCACAACGTCGTGGCCTATAACTCGATGACCCACAGCGGCGACGGGCTGTTTCTCTGGGCCGGCCAATCCACCATGGAGACGGGAAAGGGTGGGGCCAACGACAATCTGTTCTTCGGCAACGACTTCAGTTTCGCCGCCGCCAACAGCATCGAGGTGACCTTCAGCCGCAACCGGATGATCGGGAACCGGCTGGAGGGCTCGACCTACGGTGTGTGGGGCGGCTACAGCTTCGAATCGGAGATTCGCGACAATTATTTCGCTCGCAACGTCGTCGGCCTGGCCATCGAGCACGGACAGGATAATCTGATTGCGGGCAACATCTTCGACGGGGATCGGACCGCCATCCGTCTCTGGTGGAACCGAATCGAGCCCTCGGAGTGGGGCTATCCCCGGCATCGGGATACCCGGAGTCGGGACTATCGGATCGAGGGCAATCGCTTTCTCGGTAACGGGCTCGCCCTCCGGCTGGAGCATACCCGCAACGTAAGGCTGGTGAAGAATGTCTTCGGTTTCACCGACACGTTGCTTTCCGCGGCGGGTGACACCTCCGGTTTTCGCGCCGACCGGCTCGAACGAATCGATGGCGGCCTCCTCGGCCGCACTCTCTGGCGACCGGACCCGGCCCACCGGGACGCTCCGCCCCAACTTCCCGGGGCCCATGATCCCATGCTTCCCGCCGGGGCCCGTCAGGGCCGTCACACCATCCTGATCGACCAGTGGGGTCCCTACGACTGGCGGAGCCCCAAGCTGTGGCCGGCCCGCCTGGCCGACAGCGCCTACCTGCGGGGTCCCCTGGCGCTCGCGGTGCTGGGCCCGACCGGCACCTGGCGCCTGCTGTCCGCCCACGGCGTGAGGTTGCTATCGGACAGCGCGGGCGATGTCGGTGATACGGTGGTGGTGACCCCGGTGGAGGCGCCGGTGACCGACTGGTGGATCGAGCTGGAATACCGGGGCGGGGAAGTGATCGCGCCTAACGGCGCTCGGACCGCCGCCGGCGCACCCTACCGCTTCACCTACCGGCGCTTTGTCGCCCCGGTCCACTGGGCGGTCCGGGTCGCCGCCTGGGACAGCACCAGCGACCCCCGGACCCGGGTCGAGGCGTTTCGTGCCGCGCTGGCCGGTCCGCCCCTGGCGGCGCGGCGGGAACCGGCCCTCGACTACATGTGGTCCCGGCCGCGCCTGCCGGGGTTTCCGCCCCAGCGGTTCGGGGTACTGGCGGAAGGGGAGGTGGAGCTGCCGGCGGGGGAGTACGACCTCGTCACCATCAGTGACGATGGAATCCGAGTCTGGATCGATGACCAGCTGGCGATCGACCGATGGGAAGCGCACGAGTCCGCCCTCGCGATCGCCCCGTTGAGAGGCGGGCGGCGCCGGCTGCGGGTGGAGTACTACCAAGTCGAAGGGTGGATGGAACTGCGGGTTGAGGTCAGAAAGTGAATGCAGAATGCCCAATGCCCAATGCCGATTGCAGATGGGCCTTCCCCTTCTGCAATGGGCATTGGGCATTCTGCATTGCCTACTCCTTCCCGCCCTCCCACCCAACTATTCCCTCCTCCAGCCAGAGGTGCTGTCCCTTCACGACCTCCTGCGCGAGACGGTAGGTCGCCGTGTCGTCATTCCGGAAGACCTGCCGGAACAGCGAGCGCACTCTCCGCGCCGCCTGGCGGCTGAAGACATCGGCCATCTCGATGGGGCCGCGGCTGGAGGGGTCCTGCTTCACCAGCGCAACGGCGCGGGAGCAGGCGGCGCTGATGGCCAGCAGCTCGGCCCCGATCTCCACCAGCCGGAACAGCACCGACTGCCGCCGCTCCAGCTTGGGTCCGAAGCGGATCATCGCGTGGAACAGCGCGCGTGCCAGCCGGCGCGAGGCCCGGTTTACGAATCGCAGGTGGCCGGCCAACAGGCCGAATTCGGCGTAGCGAGGCCAGCGGCCCCACCCCAGCCACAGGCGTGGGTACCAGAGCGCGTAGAAGCCGGCCGACTTGAGGAGCGCCGCCGCTCTGCGGCCCGGCGGGGCCTTGGGGTTGATCAGGTCACCCGCCACCGAGAGATGGGTGTCCACCGCCTCGCGGGCGATGAACAGTCGCATGATCTCACTCGAGCCTTCGAAGATCAGGTTGATACGCCAGTCGCGCAGCATCCGCTCCACGGGGTCGGGCCGCTCGCCGCGGGCCCGGAGGGAATCGGCTGTCTCGTAGCCCCGGCCGCCCTTGATCTGGAGCAGGTCGTCCATCATCCGCCAACCGACTTCGGTGTTCCACATCTTGGCGATCGCGGCTTCCAGCCGGATGTCGGTGCCGGGCCGATCGGACAGCAACGAAGCCAGGTCGGCGATCGCTTCCATCGCGAAGGTCTCGGCGGCCATCCGTCCGATCTTCTGGGCGATCGCGTCGTGCTTCCCGATGGGCTGGCCCCACTGCACCCGCTCACCGGCCCACTTCCGCGCGATCTCGACGGCGCGCTTGGCACCCGCCGCGCACCCGGCCGGAATGGTCAGGCGGCCGGTGTTGAGGGTGATGAGGGCGAGCTTGAGACCCTTCCCCTCGGCCCAGAGCAGGTTCTCGACCGGCACCTTCACATTGGTGAAACGCAGGACGCCGTTCTCGATCCCGTGCAATCCCATGAAGTGGAGTCGCTTCACCACTTCCACACCGGGCCAGTCGGCTTCGACGATGAAGGCGGTGATCCGCGTGGGACCGGTCCGGGCCATCACCACCCTCACCTCGGCTACGGTGCCGTTGGTGCACCACAGCTTCTCGCCGTTGAGAATCCAGTGGGTGCCATCGTCGCTCAGCGTCGCGGTGGTCGACAGGCCGGCCGGATCGCTCCCCACGTGGGATTCGGTGAGCGCAAAGGCGGAGATGGCGCCTCGGGCTATGCGGGGAAGGTATTTCTGTTTCTGCGCCTCGGTCCCGAACAGCTTGAGCGGCACCGGGACGCCGATCGACTGGCTGGCGGACAGGAGCGCAGTGAGCGAGCCGTCGACGCTGGTGACCTTGGCGATCGCCCGGGTGTACATCAGCTGCGACAGTCCCAGACCGCCGTATTCTTCCGGAATCTTGATGCCGAAGGCGCCCATCGCCTTGAGCTCTTCCACCAGCTCCGCCGGGATCTTGGACTCGCGGTCGATCAGGTCACCATCCACCTTGTCGGCCAGAAACCGGTCGAGCCGGGCCAGAAACGGCGCCGCCTTGGCCACATCTTCCAGGCGGGGCTCAGGGAAGGGGTGGATCAGATCGAGCCGGAGCCGGCCCTCGAACAGCTCCTTGACGAAGCTGGCATTCCATTCCTGCTCGCGGGCCGCTTCGGCGACTTCACGCGCCTCCTGCTCGCTGGGAACCGGGCTCGGAGCAAGGGGCTCGAGCGTGGGACGAGGCTCCGGGATCATCGTGGTCATGAGGTCGAATCCTGTTCTGAGGCTTTCCTGCGCTCAAGGTGTGCTGGTTCCCGTTCGCCAGCCCGGGCTCGGTTCGAGCCCAGCCGTCCCGCGATGCCGTGGAGGATCAGATCGACGACATGGGCCTTGCGCTCTTCCGCGAAGCCGGCGCTCTCGGGGGCGAGTCCAATGGCCGGGAGATAGGTCTTGCCGTGTACCAGAGGGAACCAGCACAAGGCCACCATGCTGAGCAGCAAATGGGCCGCCTCGCGCGAGCGGCCGTCGTCCAGCCCCAGCTCGGCGACGATGGCCGCGAGCGAGGCCTGGCCAGCGGCACGCGCCACGTCGGGATATGCCTCGGGTCCCTCGCCCAGTGCCTGGCGCTCCATCAGCCGCACGAAGTTGGGCCAGGCGCTCAGGAAGTCGAAGTAGTCCCGCACCACCCCACCCAGGACGACATCGGGCGGTTCGCGGCTCGCCAGAGCCCGGTCCCGTCCTGCGACCACCGCGTCGCGCGCCTCGCGGAAGCAGCGTTCCAGGACCGCGTGCCAGAGGTCGGCCTTGGACCCGAAGAAGTAACCCGGCGTGCCGCGGGAGACCCCGGCGTGCTGTCCCACGTCGGTCAGGCTGGTCGCCTCGTAGCCCGCCTGGGCGAAGAGGCGTTCGGCGGCATCGAGAATCGCCTCTCGACTGCGTGCGGCGTTTCGTTCCAGGACGGGCGGACGGCCGGACCGACTGACGGACTGTTGACTCATACCTATAACTTGCTTGTCGATTAGCAAGTTGTAAAGAGGGCAATGTGTTTTCGGCGTATATTCGGGAGTGCCGATGAGCCAGCCCAGCGAATGACAGACCGCCCGTCTGTCCCGACGCCCGACCGTCGGGTCCTGCTGGCCGACTGCGACCAGATGTTCGTGAACGTGGCCCGGCTGGTGGACC
>DASWKS010000359.1:0-2592 GCA_036396495.1 Gemmatimonadales bacterium | reverse complement strand
GTTCAAAGATAAGTCGCAGCGCCTCGACAGCGTCCCGGCCGGGCTGTTGCAGTACCCGGTGCTGCAGGCGGCCGACATTCTGTTGTATCGGGCGGACACGGTCCCGGTGGGCGAGGATCAGGCGCAGCATCTGGAGCTCACCCGGGAAGTCGCCCGCCGGTGGAATCAGCAGTTCGCGCCCGATCAGCCCTTTTTCCCTGAACCGGTGGCGTTGCATACCGAGGCCAAGCGGATCCTCGGTCTCGATGGGCAGGCCAAGATGTCGAAGAGCCTGGGCAACACGATCGCCATCACCGAATCGGCCGAGGAGATCTGGCAGAAGCTTCGACCGGCGGTGACCGACCCGGCCCGGGTCAAGCGCACCGATCCGGGTGAGCCGCTCAAGTGTCCGGTGATCTACCAGTTGCACCGGCACTTCAGCCCTCCCGACGTGGTGGAGCTGGTGGAGCACAACTGCCGGGGCGCGGGCTGGGGTTGTCTCGATTGCAAGCGGGTGCTGGCCGACCACATGGTGGCTGTGCTGGCCCCGATGCGGGAGCGAGTGCTGGCGCTGCGGGAACAGCCGGAGCAGGTCGACCGTATCCTGGCCGATGGCGCCGAGCGGGCCCGCGCCATCGCGCGGGAGACGTTGCGGGTGGCGAAGGATCGGATGGGGTTCCTCGGCGGGAGGACCTGATGGCCGGTGCGTCGATGGAGAAGATCATCAAGGCGGCGGTGGAACGCGGCGCCTCCGATCTGCACGTCAAGGCAGGCGATGTGTTCCGGGCCCGGATCAACGGCAAGCTGATGCCGCTCACCAAGCAGCGCCTGACGCCGGAGCAGACCCGGGCCATCGCGCTACGGCTGGTGGGTTCGGAGGACGTACGAAACCGGATCGACACCATCCGCGATTTCGACTGCAGCTGGGGGCTGCCCGGCGTGGGCCGCTTCCGGATCAACATCCTGCGGCAGCGCTCCTCCTTCATGATCGTGATGCGGGTGATCCCGTTCACCCTGCCGACGTTCGAATCGCTGGAGCTGCCGCCGGTGGTCCAGAGCCTGGCCGAGGCCGAGCGGGGGCTGGTGCTGGTGACCGGGGTCAGCGGCAGCGGGAAGAGCTCCACCGTGGCCGCGATGGTCCACCACATCAACCAGAATCATCAGCGCCACATCGTGATCATCGAGGACCCGATCGAGTTCCTGCACCGGGATCTCAACTGTTCCATCACCCAGCGTGAAGTGGGCGTCGATACCAACTCGGCGGAGGTCGGGATCCGGGCGGCTCTGCGGCAGGATCCCGACGTGATCGTGCTGGGTGATCTGCGGGATGCGACCGCGGTGAACCATGCCATCAAGGCGGCCGAAACCGGGCGTCTGGTCATCGCCGTGATGCCGACTCCGAACGTCATCGCCACGGTGGGCCAGGTGCTGACCTTGCTGCCGCAGGACGAGCGCGAGATCGGACGGGTGCGGTTTTCCCAGGCGCTGCGCGGCATCGTGGCGCAGCAGCTGGTGCCCCGGGCCGACGGCACCGGCCGGGTGGCGCTGGTGGAGGTGCTGGTCGCCAACTCGCCGGCCCGCGAGGCCATCCGGGACCCGACGCGGCTCAACGACCTGCAGCAGATCATGGCCGGTGGCGACGGCGACATGACCACCTTTACCCGCTACGCCGGGGGTCTGGTCGAACGCGAAGTCATCACCAAGGAGACCGCCAAGGTGGTCCAGGGAGACCGCCCCTCGCCCCCTCACGGCAGGCGTCGCCGCGGCGACTGACGAAAGGGCGGAGCATGTTCGGCCCGGATTGCGCCTGCCTGGTTGTGGTCGGCGCCCAGTGGGGTGACGAGGGCAAGGGAAAGCTGGTCGACGTGCTGGCCGAGTCCGCCGACCTGGTGGTGCGCTATCAAGGCGGCGCCAACGCCGGGCACACCGTCGTCATCGGCGACGAGCAGTTCATCCTGCAGCAGATTCCCTCCGGCATACTGCACCCCGGCACCAGCTGTGTCGTCGGGAACGGCGTAGTGCTCGACCCCCAAACCTTTTTCGAGGAGCTGGACCGGCTCCACGCCAAGGGCATCGCCACCGACGGACGGATCCTGGTGTCGGACCGGGCCCATCTGGTGCTGCCGTACCACAAGCTGCTCGACCAGGCGGGTGAGAAGAGTCAAAAGATCGGGACCACCGGCCGGGGCATCGGGCCCACCTATGAGGACAAGTACGGCCGGCGGGGCCTTCGCGTCGGCGATCTCAGGAATCAGGATCAGACCCGGAAGCTCCTGGTGGAACGGCTGGAACGGGCCAATGCGCTGCTGGAGATGCTGGGCGCCACCGAGCGCGCTTCCCTGGACCAGCACACCGCTCTCCTCCAGCGGATCGCGCCGCGCCTGCTTCCCCTGACCACTGATACCGGCCTCGTGGTCGACCGGGCGCTCAAAGCGGGACAGCGGGTGCTGATGGAGGGAGCGCAGGGCGCGCTGCTCGATGTGGACCACGGGACCTATCCTTTCGTCACCTCCTCCAATACGACGGCGGGAGGGGCTGCAGTAGGGGCGGGGATCGGCCCCACCGCCATCGACGCGGTGCTCGGCGTGGTCAAGGCATACACTACCCGGGTGG
>DASWKS010000358.1:0-6423 GCA_036396495.1 Gemmatimonadales bacterium | reverse complement strand
GTGCCCTTGTTGCTGCGGGCCCTCGATCCCTTCCTCACCCATCCCGAAGTCGCGATGGTGGTGGCGGTGGTGCCGCCCGAAGAGGCCGAGCGGCCGCCCGACTGGCTGGCTGAGATCGCCGGAGTCCGGCTGCGGGTGGTCTCTGGGGGCGGCGAACGCTACGAGTCGGTTCGGGCCGGGCTGGCGGTCCTGTCGTCGGCCTGCGAGATCGTGCTGGTGCACGACGGCGCCCGGCCGTTTCCCTCCCACGACGTCATCGAGCAGGTCGTCGCCGTCGCGCGGAGCGGCCGGGCCGCCATCGCGGCCCTGCCCCTGGGTGATACCCTCAAAGAAGCCGAGCGCACCGATGACGGCGTGGTGGTGCGGCGGACCATTCCGCGCGACGAGTTGTGGCGGGCCCAGACCCCGCAGGGATTTCCTCGCGCGCTGATCGAACGAGCCTACCTGGAGAACGCCGACCTCGTGTCAACCGATGATGCCCAGCTGGTGGAACGGCTGGGGGTCCCGGTGGTACTGGTCCCGGATCTCTCGAGTAATCTCAAGGTGACCACGCCGGAAGATCTCCAGATTGCCGAGGCCCTGCTGGTCTCGGCGCGCCAACCGGTACGTTCGCCCGCCACCCCATGATGTCGTTCCGCGTCGCGGCGGACGTGGACCGCGTGCTTCCCCAGGTCAAGGCCCATCTGGCCGCCGACCGTATTCTCGCCTATCCCACCGAGACGGTGTACGGACTGGGATCGGCCCCCACGGCCCCCGCGCTCGACGCGCTGGCGCGGCTCAAGGGGCGGGCCAAGGACAAGCCGTTCCTGCTGCTGGTCAGCGACCGTGCGATGGCGGAACGCTGGGGTCTGGTATTTCCTCCTTCGGCGCGGGCGTTGGCGGAAGCGTTCTGGCCCGGACCGATGACGCTGGTTCTGCCGGGTGGTGAAGGGCACCTCCCCGATCGGCTGCGGGGACCTGAGGGCGGCATCGCGGTGCGACATACCAGTCATGTGATGATGGCCCGGCTGGTCGCCGGCCTGGGTGAGCCGCTGACCTCGACGTCCGCCAACCGGCCGGGCCAGCAACCGGCGCCCGGTCCTGAGCGGATCGCGTCGACCTTCGCCGAGGAAGAGTCGCGGGGCGAGCTCCTGATCCTGGACGGCGGCACGCTGGGGAATGTGCCGCCGTCCACGGTGGTCGACTGCACCGGTCCGGTGCCGCTGCTCATTCGTGAGGGCGCCTTGCCCCGGGCCGAGCTGCGCCGGGCGGTGGGGCGGCTGGCGCCCTGAGGATGCCGATGCGCGTGCTTTTCGTCTGCTCCGGAAATACCTGCCGCAGTCCGCTGGCTCAGGTGCTCTTTCGCCGAATGCTGGACGAGTCGGGCCGGACCGACATCGAGGTAGCCTCGGCGGGCACCGGGGCGTACGAGGGCGCCCCCGCGTCCGAAGGGGCCTACCTGGTGGCGCTCGAAGCCGATCTCGATCTGTCGGCTCATCGCGCCCGGCTGCTGGACCGAGAGCAGGTGGCGGAGGCCGACCTGATCCTCACCATGTCGCGGGGACACCTGGCGCGGGTTGAGCGGCTGGGTGGCGAAGGCAAAGCCCATCTTCTGGGCGAGTACGCCGGGATCGACGGGGAAGATGTCGAAGTGCGTGATCCCTACGGAGGCGACGTCGAAGGCTATCGCCTGGCCTTGGGACAACTGTCACGTCTGCTCGGGCCCGCCCGCGATCGACTGCTGGCTGAACGACCCTCATGATCCGCTCGGCTCGAGGCCGGATCTTCGTGCTGATCGGAGATCCCGTCGGTCATTCGCTTTCTCCCCGGATGCAGAACGCCGCCTTCACCGCCCTGGGGCTGGATGCGGTATACCTGGCGCTGCGAACGCCGGCCGACGGGGTCGCGCCCCTGATGCGCATCCTGGGCGACAACGGCGGCGGTGGCAACCTCACTGTGCCGCACAAGGCGGCTGGGGCCGGCATCGTATCCACGCTCAGGGGTCCGCTGGCCGACGCCTGCAACACTTTCTGGAGTGAGAACGGCGCCCTCGTCGGCGACAACACCGACGTGATCGGGATCAAGGAAGCCCTGGCCGCCATCGGCGCCCTCCCGTCCCGGTCGATGAGCTGGCTGGTGGTTGGGACCGGGGGCTCGGCCAAAGCCGCGGCCGCGGCGGCACGGGACGTGGGCGCCGCGCTGGCCGTCCGCTCGCGCGATCCGAAGCGGGCCGAGCAATTCATGGCGGCCGCGGGTGCGCTGGGCAGCGCTCCGGCCGACGGGTCCAGCTGTGAAGTGATCATCAACTGCACCCCTCTGGGCCTCGGGGGGGATGATCCGTTGCCGGTGGAGCCGAAGGCCGTCCCCCAGGCGCGCTGGGCGCTGGATCTGGTCTATGCCCCGGGCGAGACGCGCTGGGTTCGCGCCATGCGCGCCGCGGGCGCTGTCGCGGCCGATGGGCGGGAACTGCTGGTCCGGCAGGGAGGGGCGGCGCTAGAGCGCTGGTTTCCCGGCCGGCGGGCGCCGCTCGAAGTCATGCGGGCGGCGATCCGTGCCGCTCTGGGCTGACACCCTCGCCGCTCTCCGCGGCGCCGAGCGATGGCTGCTGCCGGCGGAATGCCGTTTGTGCGGCCGTTCCGTCACCGCCTGGCCCGACGATCCCCTGATCTGTCCGCTGTGCCGCTCGCGGTGGGCGCCGGTGCCCGAGCCGGTGTGTCACCGGTGCGGGCAGCCGCGCGACGGGGACCTCGAGTGCCGGATCTGTACCGACTGGCCAGCCGGTTTCTTCGGGGTACGAAGCGCGGTCTGGCTCTCGGGCACCGCGCGCGACGCGGTGCATTCACTCAAATACAGCGGCTGGTGGCGGGCCGCCCAGGGGATGGCTCCGGCGATGACGCGGCTCGAGCCGCTCAGCGCCGATTCGGTTCTGGTCCCGATTCCGCTCGGGTCCGCGCGACGGCGGGAGCGGGGCTATAATCAGTCCGCCGAATTGGCGGGGGCCCTGGGTCGCCTCGTGTCCCTCCCGGTGCGCGAGGATCTGTTGCAGCGCACCCGTGACACGGCGCGCCAGACGGGCCTGGCACCCGACGCCCGCCGAGCCAACCTGGACGGCGCCTTCGTGGGCCGGGCCTGGGGATCGCGCCGGCCGGTGCTGGTGGATGACGTGTTCACCACCGGGGCTACTCTGGTGTCGGCGGCCAAGGCCCTGTTGGCAGCCGGAGTGCATGAAGTGAGTGCAGTGACCTTCGCCAGGGCGGTACGCCCGTTAGAGGACGTGTGACTCAGAGAGAGATCCCGAGATGACCCGCATCGCGATCAATGGATTCGGCCGCATCGGCCGTAACGTGGTTCGGGCCGCGCACCGGCTCGGCGTCACCGACTTCGACCTGGTGGCGGTGAACGATCTCACCGACCCGCCCACGCTGGCCCATCTGCTGAAGTACGACTCGGTGCACGGCCGCTTCCAGGGCACGGTGGAAGCCGCCCGGGACGGGCTGGTGATCAACGGCGACGCCATGCGGGTCCTGGCCGAGAAGGATCCGGCCAACCTGCCGTGGAAAGAGCTGGAGGTCGATATCGTGCTCGAATCGACCGGCCGCTTCACCGATCGCGATTCGGCCGCGAAGCACCTGGCCGCGGGCGCCAAGAAGGTGGTGATCTCCGCGCCCGCCAAGCAGGAAGACATCACGATCGTGTACGGGGTGAATCACACCAAATACGATCCCAAACAGCATCATGTCATCTCCAACGCCAGCTGTACCACCAACTGCCTGGTCCCGGTGGTGAAGGTGGTGATGGACGCCTTCGGGTTCGTGCGCGGCTACATGACCACGGTGCACTCTTACACCAACGACCAGAACATCCTCGATCTGCCCCACAAGGATCTGCGCCGCGCCCGGGCGGCCGCGTTGTCCATCATCCCGACCACGACCGGCGCGGCCCGGGCCACGTCGCTGGTGATCCCGGAGCTCAAAGGGAAGATCGACGGCGTGGCGCTCCGGGTGCCCACGGCGGACGTGTCGCTGGTGGAGCTGTGCTGCGAAATCGCCCGGCCGGCGAGCGTGGAGCAGGTGAACGCGGCGTTCCGGGCGGCAGCCGCTGGACCGATGAAGGGCGTAATGGGGGTGAGCGACGAGCCGCTGGTGTCGGTGGACTACATCGGGAACCTCAACTCCAGCACCATCGACAGCCAGAGCACCGCCGTCATCGAAGGAACCCTGGTCAACGTGTCGTCCTGGTACGACAACGAGATGGGATACTCGGCCCGCTGCGTCGACCTGATGCGGTACCTGGCCGGCCGGGGCTTCTGATGGCCAAGCGCACGCTGGCGTCGCTGGACGGGGCCCGGCTCGACGGCCAGCGGGCGCTGGTCCGGGTGGACTTCAACGTGCCGCTGCGGGACGGATCGGTGACCGACGCGACTCGGATCCGCGCGGCCCTTCCCACCATCAGATACCTGCGGGAGAAGGGCGCCCGGGTGGTGCTCTGCTCCCACCTGGGCCGGCCCAAGGGCGGGCCCGACCGGAAGTACTCGCTGCTGCCGGTGGCGCGGGAGCTGGAGAAGCTGTTAGGCGCCCCGGTGGTCTTCGTGCCCAGCCCGACCGGCGCCGGCGCCGTTACCACCACCAAGCGGCTGCCGCGGGGTGGGATCGCGCTGCTCGAGAACACCCGGTTCGATCCGGGCGAGGAAGCCAACGATCCCGAGCTGGCCCGGGTCTACGCCGGGCTGGGCGACCTGTACGTGAACGACGCCTTTGGCTCGGCCCATCGCGCCCACGCCACCACCGAAGGCGTAGCCCGGCTGCTCAAGCCGGCGGTGAGCGGATTCCTGATGGAACGGGAGCTCAAGTATCTGGGGGAGGCACTGACCGCCCCGGAGCGACCCTTCGGGGCGATTCTGGGCGGCGCCAAGATCTCGGGCAAGATCGATCTCATCGAGGCGCTGCTGCCCAAGGTCGATCGGATCCTGATCGGCGGCGCCATGGCCTGCACCTTCTTCAAGGCGATGGGGCTCGAGACCGGCACCTCGCTGGTCGAGGAGGAGCGGGTGGAGATGGCGGGTGAGCTGATGCGCCGGGCCGGAGACAAGGTGGTGCTCCCCACCGCGGTGGTGATCGCGCAGGAACTGTCCCCCACCGCGGAAACCCGAACCATTCCGCGCGACCAGATCCCGACCGGGTGGGCGGTATACGACATCGGCGAGAGCACCATCGCGCTCTTCCGCGGGATCATTGCCGGCGCGCGGACCGTCCTATGGAACGGTCCGATGGGCGTGTTCGAGACCCCTCCCTTCGATCGTGGTACCCGCGCCGTCGCCGAGGCGCTGGCCCAGGCCCACGACACCGGCGCCGTGACCGTGGTGGGGGGAGGGGACTCCGCCGCCGCGGTGTCCGAGGCCGGGCTGGCGGAGCGGATGACTCACGTCTCGACCGGCGGGGGTGCCGCCCTGGAGTTTCTCGAAGGCAAGGAACTCCCGGGGGTGGCCGCGCTCGACGACCTCCGATGATCCTCGCCGCCAATTGGAAAATGCAGATCGCCCCGGCGGAGGCCCGGGCCTTCGCGGCTCGCTTCCTGGCCCGGATTCCGCCCCGCCCGGGCACCGATCTGGTCTTTTTCCCGAGCGCGGTGGCCCTCGATGCCGCGGCCGACGCCTTTGCCGGCCGCGACGACGTGCGGGTGGGCGCACAGGACATTCACTGGGAACCCAAGGGCGCGTTCACCGGGGCCACCTCGGTCGCCCTGGCCGCAGCCGCCGGTGCGACCTGCGCCCTGGTGGGTCATTCGGAACGCCGGCACGTCTTTGGGGAATCGGACCAGGACACCGGCCGCAAGGTCCGAGCCCTGCTCGATGGGGGATTGACGCCCTTTCTTTGCGTGGGCGAGCTGCTGGAGCAGCGCGAGCGGGGAGAGACCGAGGCCGTCGTGCAGCGACAGCTGGAGGCCGCCTGTCAGGGACTGGGACCGGATCACCTGCTCCGGCTGGTGATCGCGTACGAACCGGTGTGGGCCATCGGGACGGGACGCAACGCGACGCCGGAGGACGCCGCCCTGGTGCATCAGAGCATCCGGCGGACTTTGGAAGTGAAGGGCGGCCGGCCGGTTCCCATTCTCTATGGCGGCAGCGTCAACCGGGGCAACGTGCGAGCCCTGATGGCTCGACCCGAAATCGACGGCGTTCTGGTTGGGGGCGCGAGTCTGGATCCGGACGGCTGGGCGGAGGTGGTGGACCTCGCGAATGAGGTCGCGAGTCGGGAGAGGAGGATATAGCCCCGCTCTCGCGTTTCCAGAATCTTTGCGGTAACGTTGTCTCCCTCGAAAACAGCTCCGCTTCACCCACATGAGCCGGGAGGTCGTATGCGCTCCGTGTGTGGGACCGTGGTGGTTCTTCTCGCGATACTCGCCGGGTCCTTGTCAGCCCAACGCGCCGTCACCGGGACGGTGCGT